>DAOVHI010000050.1 GCA_030671985.1 bacterium | reverse complement strand
GTAAGAGATTGGATTCATGTAATAGATCACTCAAGGGCTATTGATTCAGTGATGCAGAGAGGGGAAATGGGAGAGGTCTATAACATAGGCTCTAATAATGAGAGAACTAATATAAATATAGCTAAATTTATTTTAAAAAGATTAGAGAAACCAGAAACATTAATAAAATTTGTAAAGGACAGGCTGGGGCATGATCGCCGTTATGCTATCAATACGAATAAGATAAAAAACCAATTGAGGTGGAAACCTGTTTACGATTTTGAGGATAGGTTGGAAGCAACTATCTCATGGTATGTTGAGAACGAAAACTGGTGGAAGAGAATAATTGAGCTATGAATGTTGCTATCGCTTTTACAGCCCTTGCCGAAGGTTCAGGAATCTCTGAAGTAGTTGCCGCGCATGCAAATCAGTTATATAAATACGATGATGTAAAGGTCAGCATTCTTACACTGTCTTTTTCCCACAAACATCTGAATCACAAGATTCCCGTAGTAATTCCGCTGGATATTCCAAGAGGTCGTAACTATCTGTTTACTAAGCCGGTTATGAAGCCGATTGCAAACATGTTTTTCAAAAGAGCTTTGGAAGTTATAAGACCCGACATTGTAAATGTACATTATCCACCTTTAGATGACTTTGTTATAAAGAATAGAAAAAAGTTTGGATATAAGGTTGTCTATTATTACCATAATGTTACAGATCCCAATATGTATTCAGGCTATGAAAGAAAACGGAGAATTCTGGAAAACAAAAGAATGATAAAGAATGTGTTTGAAGCAGATAAAGTTGTCACAAATTCAAACTTCACAAGAAACTATCTTCTATCGGAATTTTCAATAGACAGCACTGTTGTTACGCCCGGTATAGATTTTCAGGTATTTAGAAAAGAAGAGGAAAAGCTAAATCTACACTATCCCGCATTGCTTTATGTTGGAAGAATAGTAAAACATAAGGGCGTGAATCTTTTGTTAAATGCGTTTGAACTGGTTCTAAAAAAAATTCCCGAAGCGCATCTCTATGTTATCGGGAAGTTTGACAACGACGGTTACTCAGAGCTGATCAAGCAGAGAGCCAGAGAAATTGGGAATGTCTATCTGCTTGGGCATCTTCCTGTAGAAGATGTAATGTCATATTATAGATCTGCCGATTTATTCACATGCGCGTCTATATACGAAGGATTTGGAATGCCGTTTATGGAAGCGCAGGCAAGCGGTCTGCCATGTGTCGGATTTAATACTACAAGCATACCGGAAGTTGTAATAGACAACGAAACAGGTATTCTTGTAAAAGCCAAAGATACCAAAGCATTTTCAGAAGCGGTAATTGAGCTTATCTCAAACAATAAAAAAATAGAACAATTTTCTAAAAAAGCGGTTGAGCATGCGCGTAACTATGACTGGGAAAAGATAGTAGAAAAAATATATGAAGAATACAATAAAATTTAAATTAGGTATCATCTCTCCTGTACTGATCCCTGATGACGTAGGGATGGCGATTTCTAATTGGACTAAATTTAAATGGCTGTCGGCAAAAGGCGTTGATGTAAAGATGATCGGATTTTCTCCGAAGATGTCAACGGAAGAAATCCCTCAAATGTACAGGTATCCGAATATAAAAAGAATAACTCCTTTTTTTAGGAGAAACAAATTTGGTTTTTTTCACAAGATTTTGGACATTTTAATGTTGTACAGGGAAATCTCAAAGTTTGCAGAAGACCGCGATATAATAGAGATACACGGCTGGAGCTTGTGGAATACGGCGTTGATACTTGCATGGTACAGATTGAGGAAAAAGAAGGTAATACAGGTATTTGTCGGAAGAGACGGGTGGGATTATATTCCTGCGAAATTTTTTGATCTTAAAAGAATGATAAATAGACGATATACCACAATCGCTAACAGTTATTGCCTCAAAGATGAATTGACTAAAAAAGGACTTCGAATTGATGGGGTAATATGGACAGAAGTAAGTAGAAACTTGTTTCTTCAGGACGGATATTGCGGGAAGAAAAATCACACAATAACAGTAAAAGACCTATATCCTATAGGCGGGGCAGATATTGTTCTGGAAGCAATTGGCGTACTAAAAAAGAGAGGGATTGATGTAAAACATAAGTTTCTTGGGGAAGGACCTCTTCTTAATTCTTTGAAGAAACGCTGTAAAGAACTTGGAATTGAGAGGAATGTCGAATTTATGGGGCATGTGAAACATCATGAGGTCTCTAGGTACCTAAAGGATGCACAAATAAAAATATTGGGAAGCAGGCTTGAATCATGTCCGCATGTTGTCGGCGAAGCAATGATAATGGGCCCTGTAGTTGTTTCTACCAGATGTAAAGGTTCTGAAGAGATCATTAAAAACGGAGAGACGGGAATTGTTGTAAAAGAAAATACGCCGGAGGCGATTGCATCTGAGGTAATGAGTCTTATGGCGGACAAGCGCAGAATTAAGGCCATCAGAGAACACGCAAGAAAATTTGCAATAAAGAATTTAGTAGAAGAAGTGATCTTTGGGAAATTTGTTTTTGTATATAAGGCTCTTCTGAAAAAAGGAATGCGGAAAAAACTACAGCTCGATAATTTTACCATGCAAAAAATCATAGACAATGAACTTGAGAATAAAGTCGTGTTACAGGGAAATATACTAACGGAAAATCACAATCCCAAGGAGCCAAGCGTTTTTATTATAATCCTTAATCATAACGGCAAAGAAGACACCATTGAATGTCTCGAATCCATAAAAGCGCAAACATACAAGAACTATAAGGCCTGCATTGTAGATAACGCATCCACAGATGGCTCGCGAGACTATTTTAAGGAACATTTCCCATTGGCAATGTTAATTGAAAATAAAACTAATTTGGGGTTTGCCGAGGCGAATAACATAGCTATAAGGCGGGCCATGAAGCAGGGGTTTGATAGTGTTTTACTGCTAAATAATGATACTAAAATCGCGTCTAATATGTTAAACGAGTTAATAAAACCTATGAAGATTAATTCAGCAATAGGCATTGTCGGACCAAAGATGTATTATTATGACAAACAAAACATATTGTGGTTTGCGAGAGGTAGAATGGACTGGAAAACTGGGGTGACGTCACATGTTGGAGGGATGAAGCAAGATTATGGACAATATGACGAAATATGTGATTCAGACTTTATAAGCGGCTGCGCCTTACTTATTCGTAGAAATGTTATCAATAAAATCGGATTAATGGACGAAGGTTATTTTTACTATCAGGAAGACATCGACTACTGCACAAAGGCGATAAAAGCCGGATTTAAATGTGTAGTTGCGCCAAGAGCAAAATTGCGGCATAAAGTAGCAAGAACAAGCGGAGGTTCTGAAAATCCATTCGGAGCTTTTTATAAAACAAGGAATAGAATTATTTTTATGAAAAAAAATGCAACTATTCCACAAATAATCAGCTTCTCATGGTATTTCTTTGTAGAGAATACAATACATATATTATCCGCAGTAAAAAGAAGAAATTTTAAAATAATTATGCCTAGAATAAAGGGAATAGTTGCGGGAATTATTACAACGGATAGGGGTATATATGTGCGATAAAGTAAATTTAGATTACCTTGAAAAGCATTATGGCAGATTAGAAGATGTTCATAACGTCCTTGAAGTTGGAAGTTATAATTTTAATGGTAATTGCAAGGAATTCATAGAGAAGAAAGGGCTCAACTATTTGGGAATAGATATTGAAAATGGACCAGATGTGGATTTGGTTTGTGATATTACGGACGATATAAAAATTATAAAAGAAAGATTAAATCAACAACAATTTGATTTGATAATCTGCATGAATGTTCTTGAGCACTTATACGAACCCAAAAAAGCTTTGGATAATATGAGGCATCTATTAAAGGAAGATGGGTATTTAATAATTGTAACTCCCTTAGTTTGGAATTTGCATGAATATCCATGTGATTTTTATAGATTAAATCCTGATTTCTATAAAAGATATATGCAGGACAATAACCTAACAATACTTGAAAATACTTTTCTTTTGTCAGTACGCAACACGAGAAAATTCTATTCAAATATAAAAATACTTCCTGCAATTATTCCTAATATTTATGAAAAAGGTATAATTAATATAATTCTAAGAATTGCTGGTAGATTCATTCACGAATTAAGGCAATCCTGGGCACATACTTATCTCAATCTAATATGTCAAAAAAACAAATGAATATTTCTTTAATATATCCCACAAGTGAAAATCCAAAATGGGGAAATGGAATATGGCCTCCTTTGGGCATTGCATATATCGGAGCTACTCTCGAAAAAAAAGGGCATACTGTACATCTTATAGATGAAGAAATAATATTCCATAAACATAAAAATAACATTCAGAAGACAATAGACGAAGAGATATGTCTGTTAAAAGAAATAAAGCCGGATATTGTTGGTATTACGGCAACAACCGCATTGATAAAGCCGGCATATCGCACATCAATATTGGTAAGAAAACTTTTCCCTGATAATAGGATTGTTCTTGGCGGAAATCATGCATCTATGTTTCCAAAGGAGACTCTCGCGGAGTGTGAGTCAATAGACATTGCTGTTAAAGGAGAAGGGGAATATATAATGTCTGAAATAGCAGACGGATACCCACTCAATAAAATAAAAGGGATATCTTACAGAGATAATGATAAGATAATCTCAAATCCCGATAGGGCTCCTATCGAAAATCTTGATTTATCGCCGCCACCTGCAAGGCACTTACTCAATATGGAATATTATACTCAAAGAGCGTCCAATATTATGAGAGGCTATCAATTAAAAGCAACTTCAGTAATAACAACAAGGGGGTGTCCTTTTAAATGCGCATTTTGTGCAGGAAGCGCAGTTTTTGGTAAAAAAGTAAGATATCACTCTCCGGAGCGTGTTATATCGGAGCTTGAACAACTTGTTACGGATTATAAAGTAGAAGGTGTTTATTTTTCAGATGATATGTTCTTCAGCAATAAGGAGAGAGCGCATAAGATCATGGAATTAATGATGGAGAAAAATCTACATAAAAAACTTAAGTGGTGTGCTAATGTTAGGGTTAGCAGCGTTACAGAAGAATTGTTAAAAATGATGAAAAGAGCGGGTTGTGTACAGGTTGAGTATGGATTTGAGTCAGGTTCACAGAGAGTATTGGACAAACTAAATAAAAAAACAACCGTGGAACAAAATTATAGAGCTGCCAGATTGACTAAACAGGCCGGTATTCGTTTTCTTGCTAATATAATAGTCGGCACTATAGGAGAGACAGAACAGGACATTAAGGAAAGCATGAAGTTTTTGCGTGCTGTGAAACCAAACCATATCTCAGTATATAAGCTCATTCCGCTTCCTGCGACGAGCGTATTTGAGGAACTGGAGAGCAAAAAAATGATTTTAAGGGATTGGGACATATATATTAATGATAATACGGAGCAGAATTTTACAAATATGTCCAGTAATAAGTTAGTGGATATGTTAAATGATATACAAGTCAACATAGTGATGCCGAACAACAATGTTAACTATATAAGATATAATCTGTTTCGGACAATTAAGGCGTTACGTCTATTAGCGTCTATTCTTCTAAAGCATCCAAAAAGATTGTACAGGATATATCGATATTGGAAGAGCTAGGAAATGGAGTTTAAAAATGAATTTTTTTAAGACAATATATGCTGATTTAAAGGATGAGAGAAAGACACTTGTAAAATTAATTAATTTTCTTGCGATTTATGTACAGACAAATTTTTTGCATAATTCAAAAGTGTACGGATTTCCAACTTCTCTATCAATAGATCCTGTCAACGTATGTAATCTACAATGTCCTCTTTGCCCTACAGGAAGGAAGGATAAAATGACAGAAAAGAATTTTATGCGTTTTGATATGTTGAAAAAAATCATGGATGAGGTCGGAAAATATTTATATAAGATAGATTTGTATAATTGGGGAGAGCCGTTTCTTAACAAAGAGCTTCTTAAGATGATAAAATATGCTGTTGGTGCCGGGGTGAAAGTGGATATAAGTTCTAATTTGAGTTTTGATACAGACTCTTATGTTCCGGATATAGTAGACAGCGGGTTGAACGAACTAATAGTTTCAGCCGCAGGATCAACTGAAAAAGAGTACGAAAAATATAACATAGGCGGAGATTTTAAAAAAGTAATGAAAAATGTGGGACTGATAGCAAAAGAAAAACGAAAGAAAAACAGTAAAACTCCAACTCTCATATGGAGATATCTTGTAACCAGATATAACGAGAAGGGGGTAGAAGAGGCTCTGAGAACACACAAAAGCAGAGGCTTTGATTCAATCTTAGTGTCCACTCTTCATTTGGATATGGGTGGGGAGATTACAAGAGATGTAAGGCACAGAATTGAAGAATTTAAAGATTGGCTTCCTGAAGAAAATGAGAAATACTCGGGATATGATATTCAAAGCAAGTCAAGAATTAGGCAAAATTCTTGTGACAGATTATGGAGAACATCCGTAATAAGCCCAAGCGGTGAGGTGTTTCCGTGCTGTGCGGTATATGGCGATAAATATAGCTTTGGAAGTATTCAAAAAAGCACATTTATGCAAATATGGAACAACAAATATTATAGAAGCGCAAGAAGTTCAATTTCAGGCAAAAGCAAGCGTAAGATTCGTACGATATGCGATATATGTAAAAAAAACGGATATTTGGACGTCTCAACTATATGAAAATCGCCATCATAACACCTCATATATTTAATCCCAGCGGCATCGGCAGTATGTGCAATGACTTGACTTCTGAATTGATTAAAAGGGGCTATGAAGTCAGCATATTTACTTTTGACATGCTTCCGCAATACAGACTAAATAAAATAAATAAAAGTGCTAAGATATACATTATAAAACAGACAAACTGGATGCAAGATAAATGGTACCGTCTTCTTGCTTTGTTGAATATTTTTAAATCGATGATGTTGAAATTACACAGGGCAGATATTATACATATTAATGGATATACAGACTTAACAATTGCAGGATTTATTGTAGGGAAGATTTTTAGAAAACCTATTATCCTTCACTTCCACGGAACAGACGTATGGTACTATGAAAAAAGTTTTTTTAATTTTTATAAAAGAATTGTTCGCAATGTTGATAAAGTTATATGTGTTAGTGACTGTCTTCGGGATAAACTGTTAAGGGATACGGGAGTTAAGAGCGATGTAATGCCTTATATAGTCAGTGATTTTTTTATATCACAAAGAGGAAAACGCTCAAACTTTTTAAAAGAAAAATTTAATACCGATAAAATATTATTGAATGTTAAGGGGCTGATACCCATATACGGACACGAACTTCTAATAAGAAGTTTACCTGATGTTCTCAAAAAATATCATAGTCTAAAGTTAGTGTTAACAGGAGAAGGTCCTTTATTTAAAGAATTGCAAGAACTGGTTGCAACCCTTCGTTTGGAAAAGAACGTAGTGTTTGCAGGTTTTAAAAGTCACGAATCATTAGTAGATTTTTATGCTTCTTCAGATATTTTCATATTAGCGTCACAACTTGATGCCAGACCAAATGTAATATTGGAGTCTCTGTCATGCGGAACGCCTGTCATTACAACTAATAATCCGGGAGGCGTTGAACTTGCCAGCCAATATTCTGAAAATGTTACCGTTATACGAGAAGACACTCCGGAGGCTCTTACAAACGCGATAATAAAATTGCTGGATGAAGACAGAAGAGTTAGCAAAAGTACTATTGAGGGTATCGCAGGACAATTAAACAAAGAAATTATCACGCAGAGATTCCGCAACATATATTCTGAACTGACTGAAAATAGAAACTAGTTTGCCTTATCTTGCTAAACCAAACTCTATTTTTACACCTGCTATAATTGAGGGCTTATCCAGCATGTCTTCTACGCCGGCAATCAGGTAGCAGTCACTATCTTCACAGAGCTTATAACTCAGGTTTGTCCTAAGAAAGAACGGGGAACTGTAAACAGCGCTGTGTCCTTCAACCGTAATACTGGTTCTCCCGTCAGGAAGCATATAATCTACTCCAAGCCCTGCTCCTGAATTTATGATACCGCCTCTAAGCGTCAGACTATTATCTAAATATTTAGCCGCGATTTGCGCATCGTACTCAAGATATTGAACATTTCTTCTGTCTCTTCGTTTATATGGATTTGATCCTTTTAGATCTATTTTGCTAATTCCAATAAGATAATATTTATCCTCAGAAGGTTCAAATCTTGAGTAAATTTTGGTTCTCGGCATCTTGTTTCTAAATGACCAAACACTTTCTGTTCCTATCCATGTTGTGGCTTCTTCTATTATTATTGTAGTCTCCCGAACCTCTATTACATCTACCTCCTCAATGACCTGTTCTGCCTGTTTTTTCTCCTGCGGCTGGGACGGTTTTTTGGGAAGTCCGCCCGCATATACTAAACTAAAACACACACCAGCCAGCACCAACCCCAACCCAGCTCTAGATAAAGATCTCATTTTTTCTCCTCCCAATTGGTTATATATAATTACAAGTATATATTAAATATTCTCTTATTGTCAATCTGAAACGAGCGCAGAAGTTGTAACTTCGGAATCATCTTCAGGTTTGCTTTCCTTCTCCTCCCAAGATATAATAAACAAATGACCGCAAAAGCACGCAACTCACTTTTAAGCAATAATTCTGCTTTTATATGGCTGTTGGTTCTAGGCTTTTTATGTATCGGACTTCTAAATATTCTAACGCACGAAATGTGGCGGGACGAATTACAAGCATGGCTTATTGCAAGTGATAGTGTCTCCGTTATGAATCTGTTTGATAATATGAGATATGAAGGGCATCCTGCGTTGTGGCATGTGTGTCTTTACTTTATCAGCAGATTCACAAGTCAGCCAATTGCAATGCAATTCTTTCACTTACTATTAGCTGCAACAACAATATATATTTTTGCAAGATTTTCGCCATTTACAAAATTACAAAAGACATTATTTGCTTTTGGTTACTTTCCTCTCTATGAATATGCCGTCATAAGCAGAAATTATGCAATAGGCATTCTGTTTATCTTTTGCTTCTGTGCAGTATTTCGAACTCGCAGTAAAAACTATCTCGTTCTATCTTGTATCCTATTTCTGCTT
>DAOVHI010000128.1 GCA_030671985.1 bacterium | reverse complement strand
TATTGCCGCTGTCAAGCCTGACGGTCCACTACCAATGACAATTACATCATATATAAGCACAGTATCTTTCTCCGACTTTGCCATAGTTATTCCCTATTTCTTTTTAAAAGTTCATCTCCTAAACTAAATAAATCTTTTAATAATTTCGGCTCTTTTAAAAAATAGCATTTCCTCTTTCCTTCTTGAATCCAATCAACAATACCATTTGCTTTCATAATGGATAGGTGTTGTGAAATATTTGGCTGAGGCGCTTTTACTAACTCTTTCAAATTACCTACACACTTTTCTCCCTCAAGCAATTGCAAAACTATGACAATGCGAGTTGGGTGAGAAAGCACCCTAAAAAAATCGGAAATTTTCCTGCAATCTGAAATATCCATTTAAAACTCTTTTTATATTATTATATGCGAATATCCTTATATCACAAAGAAAAACTATGTCAAATAAAATCTCTCAAACCTCGCACAGTGGCAACATCATTTGAAACACTATCTTGCCACCCTGATTTGACATTTTCTCTTGAATCGAACCTTTGTATGTATGGTTTAATGTCAAGCAAAGGTGTGCCATCCAATATATCAAGATCCCTGACGTAAAGAATATTATCTTCAATTCTATCCAATCGCACAAGACTCATCCCTAATTTATTGGGACGATGTGGAGCGCGTGTAGCAAAACTACCATGTTCCTGATCTGCCAAATATGGCTTTAAACGTAAACACGTTTTCTGTGAACGATTGAAATAATAGAACAAATAGATATGAGAGAATCCCTGTAAATCTTTCAATCCATCAGCATATTCATTATTCAATATAACTGTGCCTTCAATGTCGTTACAAAAAACAGGTTGTATAGGGATTTTGGAAATTTCTTTATGCGAAGAATGGATAATTCCTATTGATTGAAATACAAATTCGCTATCTTTCATGAGATATCCTCTTTTTTAGAAAAAAGGGGCACAATATCTTGTGCCCCTACGATATTATTACCAAACAGGTGTGCCTATCCCCTGACCATTTTTGCCCCGCATTTGGGACAGTTGGTATTATAACATGGGACTCCTGCCTGATGTGGTACTTTTGTTCCACAGCTTGGGCAAACACAGCTTCCGCTTGGACCTGCTCCCGGACGTGTGCCATCCATTTTGCCGCGTCCTCCGCCCGCTCCTGCGCCAACACCACCTCCCATACCTCTTCCTGTTCCCGGACCCATTCCTCCTGGACCTGTTCCATCTCCTCTTGGCATTTGATTACCTCCTTGTTATTTGTTTATATTGACAATAAGGTTTATCTTTTTCCAAATCTGTTTTATGCTTTTTACAACAGCACCGTCTTCTGTATATTCAATGACGGATAATGCTTTCATCTGAGCTTCTGTTACCTTTTTATCATACGGTATCGTTCCAATAAATTCGGCATTATAGTCTTTCACTACATTTTTAATTTTTCCGGTCATATCTGTATTCAGATCGTATTTGTTTACCACAACTCCTGAGGTAACCCCAAAGTGTCTCGTTACATCAAGAATACGCTTCATATCATGAATCCCTGACACAGTCGGCTCTGTAACAATCAAAGCATAATCTGAACCTGTTATAGAGGCTATCACAGGGCAACCTGTTCCGGGAGCACCATCTATTATTAACTTGTTTTCATCTGCTTCGGAAGCTGCCTCGCCGGCCTTATCTCTTATCAATGTAACCAGTCTTCCTGAATTCTCTTCAGCTACACCGAGTTTTGCATGAGTCATTGGACCAAATCTTGTTTCTGAAATGAACCGCTGTACATTAATGGCATCTTCTACTTTTACAGCCGAATCTTTACATACGAGATAACATACTCCGCATCCCTCACAAGCAACCGGATCAATACGGCATAATTCTTTTCCTGACTCGCTGTTGTAGCTTTCTATAGCAGAAAAATGACATGCGTCCTTACATCTATTACAACCAGTACACTTTTCCGGATCTATTTCTGCAGTTACACCGCCGCTGAAATTTCCTCTTTCTTTAATTTGCGGAGCTAAAAGTAGATGAAGGTCAGCTGCATCAACATCACAGTCGGATATTGTTGTCTTTTTAGCCAGAGCCACAAAAGAAGCTGTCAGAGAAGTTTTGCCTGTTCCGCCTTTGCCGCTTATAATAACCAGTTCTTTCGGTTTATTTGCGTTTGAAAAAGATGCAGGCTTGGCTTTTTCTATTCTCTTGTCAGCTGTTTTTTCTCCCTCTTTCTCTGTAGAAGAACTTATTTCCTTAACAGCTCTCTTTTCCTGCGCCAGTTTCTCCATTCTCTCAGCAATATCCTCAAATAACTTTTTGTATTGAGGCAGTTTCTCTATAACTATGTCCCCTACTGAATAGACCTCTGCTATTTTTCTATCATCAGGAATTTCTCCTATAATTTCTAACTGAGCGTTCCTGCAATATGTTTTGAGATCATCATCCATATATTCAGCGCGATTAACTAAGACTACCGGCTCCTGATTTATCTTACGGCACATATCCACAGCAAGCTTCAAGTCATTCACTCCAAAAGGCGTGGGATCTGTAACAAGAACACATAAATCGGCATCCTTTACTGTTTCCACGACAGGACATGCAGTCCCCGGAGAAGAATCAAATATGTTTATTCCGTTACCTGCGCATTCTTTAACTCTTTTAATCAATCTGGGAGACATCCCTCCCTCACCTGTTTCAAGAAGAGCGTAGTGAAAATCTATTGCGCCGCTTTTCCCGTGTTTCAGAACACCTATTTTCTTATCTTCTTCAATAATTGCATCTTCAGGACAAACAATCTTGCAGGCTCCACAAACATGACACAGTTGAGGAAAGAACAGAACCTTATCTTTTATTACGGCTATTGCATTATAATGACAGGCATCTTGGCACTTACCGCATTTAATACATTTCTCATTATCAACTCCAACAGGCGCCAGTAAGCTGATATCTTCTTCTCTATCAATACGCGGATTTAGAAAAAGATGTCCATTCGGCTCTTCAACATCACAGTCAAGATAACAAACCTTCTTCCCTTTTTTTGAAAAAGCAACCGCCACATTAGTAGCGACAAAAGTTTTGCCTGTTCCACCTTTACCGCTTGATATTGCTATATTCATCACTTAGGTATGCTCCTTTCTTTTTGATTTTCTTTTACAAATAAAAGAGGAAATATAATATCACTTACACAACATGGCAGCCAAACTGCTAGAAATAAAAACAGAAAAACGCAGGGAAGTAAAGGAATCCAATTTGCTGCACCGAACGCCATAAAACCAAATAAGGACGCCCATGTACTTAATAAGACATGTCCAAAATGCGGAAATCTGGTTTTAGGTTTCAAATAACCGATTACAATTCCAAGTACTGCGGCAAAATTTACAATCTTCCATTTTGCTATTCCGATAAACGGCATCTTTGCAGTTTCTATAAACGGCATATGAAATTCCATTGGAACATTAAGCAAACCTCCACCAATGTAAGGAATTATAGCATCGCTTAATGTAGCTATTCCAATGGAGCCTGTGTAGCCGATGAGAATCGCCACCCAGAGCTTACCTTTTCCATATAATTTATACATAGCTGTTGTTGCAATCGCGCTAAATACAACATGTAGAGTAT
>DAOVHI010000138.1 GCA_030671985.1 bacterium | reverse complement strand
GCGGGTTTAGCGGAGTCCTTTTTCGATGACGTTTTAAAAATATCTTCAGCTTTTTCATAATCCTTTTCAGCGTTAGCTAAATTCTGCTTTACAATCGCGCTAAACCGCGTATTTATCTCTTCTCCAAACAATTTATCCTGAAAACCCAAAATTGTGTTTTGCGGTTTAAAATCTTCTTTATTAATGTTCTCACCCCAGTTATACGTTATAAGCGCTTCCTCACTGCTGGTAAGTTCTCTGCCGAATTCAGACGATAATCCCTGTCTAACGTCTCTAATAAAATTATCTAAACTATCCGTCATCACGCCTGAAGCAACCACGCCGCGCACTTCCTCTCCGCATCCTCTTAATAGCGTATGCGCGCTCATATCCTCCGGTAGGCCGAATTCTTTCATCAACGCATTAAATCCTTCGGACTTAGCTATCGACTCGCCTGCCTCATGGGTCAGAATAACGTTAAACATATCTTTGCCTTTGCCGGCTGTATCAGGCATTAATACCTCGGAAAGATATATAGAATCCTTATCCGCGTACCCCATAACCGTGTTTCCGGCCAAAATAAATATACTGCCTGACGCCTCTGCTGTGCCAATACGCGTCACTATTAGCTGCGCGACTTCAACATCCAGCGGCGTCATTTCCTTTTTAACCGTTTCATACTGTACAAACCCCTTTGTTTCGGTCAACACCTCAGTGTCAATTTTTGTCTCTCTCAGCACAGGGATAGACGCTACCATTTCTCCGGTAGCGCTGTCTTTTAATTCGAGTTCATCCTTATCCGCGCTTAATTTGCCCGTTAACTGAATGATTTCTCCGTTCTCGTTAAGGAACTTGGCGACCGTGCCTCCCGTATCGGAATCCTGTTTGCTTTGTTGTGCTGCATCGACTTTACGTTCAACTTTTAAGTCTCCATGCTCAAATATTATATTCTTCTGCATGTCCTCTGAGTCATCTTTGGTTATCCCGTCATTATCAAAAGCTATAACATAATCATAACTATGCGCTCCAGAATCAAATTCCTCTTTATTCTCCACCAAAACTACCATTACCTCAAATTTTAACCCTTCATTTCCATCAGGAATAACAATATCTCCTTGTTTTAAAGGGCTATAGCCGTTTATAATATTATTTATTTGCCTCAAATTTTCCCTGACTCGCGGATCTCTTTTATCATCCGTTTTCTCAATAATCTCATTAATTTCATTTTTTAATTCCGCAATCTTACTTATATCTTCATTGCTTGGAAACTTTAACGCTTTTTTCGCGTTAACCGCGGCTATAACGAGACTCATAACTTCTTTATTCTGATCTGATTTTACAGGCTTTTCTGCCTTAGGACGCGCGGCTGAGGAGGTCGCTTTTGGCCCTTTTTCTGCTACCTTGCCCATGGGACTGCCTTTTCCAAAGCTTTCGCTTCCTTCGGCGAATACAACCCTCTTAACCGTTGTTTGCCCATTCCATAATTCTTTCTTTGACTTGGCAACATCACCATCGCTAAATACACTTGATACAATCATCGCATCTAAATAATCTAAATCTCCTGAATCATCTTCCTCCATTCCTACGATATATACAATCCCGTCATTTCCAATAAGAACATCAGCAAAATTAAGATCAACCACATCCTCTACATCTTCCAAAACAAGGAATCCTTTCTGCTTTCCTTCTGTAATAAAAGTTTTTAATTTCTCATTACTTTCTTCAGTTTTAGGAAGCTTCCCTATAGCATTGATACATCTAGTTAAGTATATCGCATTTTGCTTTTGCAATAAAGAATCGCTATCAAAAATCAAGGTGCCCCTACGCCTGTTTGTTATATGCTCAAACATACCCTCATCAATCTCTATCTCATCAACGATTCTAGGTAATTCCATATTGGCCGCACTGCCTTCATCCAACCATACTATTTTCAATGAATAATTGTATTTCAGATAATATTCTTCACCTTTTTTTGACAATTCGCCTTGTTTGAGTCCTTCTACTTTAAAGTACTGTTTTTCCCCTTTATGATTTATAAAACAAATAATGCTGCCTACTGCTAAGGGCCCATTTTCATCAATACGGGTAATTTGTTTTTCAGTAACCAGATTATTAACTTCCTGTTCTTCGGGTTTTACGCTCGTTGTTACACCCGTACTGCTCAATTTCTCAGCCTTATTAGCATCATCTATCTTTTTTCTTATCTCTGAAACCTTACTTTGAGAAACAAAACCTTTTGCTTGAATTTCTAACAAATCAGCGTAAACATAATTCGCCTGCTCTAGCCTCTCATCTTCCGGGATATTAGTAATCTTTCCATCCAGAATCATCTCAATCCGTTGTATTTTATTTTCCGCAAGCTTAGGCATAACCAATGCGGCAGCTTTTTCTTTACTTTTTCCGCTCGTCCGCAGCACAAAATAGCTTGCAAGAAACTCCTGTGTTAGACTAGAACCAACTTTAAACATATATTCTGTTTCAACCTGAGTTACGCCCACTTCAACAGCATCTATTTCATCCACATTTCCGTATTCGTCCATAACCATATCTCCCGCTAAGATAGGTGTCTCCGCTTCTATATTTTCCCAACCTAGTTCACTTAATTTTTTCTTTATATTATGTATTTTATCTTGAAAAGCTTGGCGTTCAGTAGTATTGTCAAATGACAAATTGTTCATATCTAATCGCAAATCTCCCGATTCAGACATTAAAGTTTTTGTCTTCTCTAATACCCCACGCACATCTGCCTTATTGCTGATCTTCGATTTCTGCCTCTCAACTGGTTCGGCTGTCTGTTTAGGGATATGTTCATCTGCTAATATCAGTTTGGCCTTCTTAATTGTCTTAAATATTGTTTTACCTATATCAGCTATCTTTCCCTCTATCTGTAGTATAATTTTACCTTCCTCATAATCTTTTCCTGCCTTCCTTGCTATTGCCCTATCTTGTTTTAATAATTCTAATTCTTGCTTGGCTTCATCTGAAACCTTATCATGCCTGATTTCATAAACATCACCATTATCCATGAAAACTACGTTTATTACTGATTTACCATCATCACTTTCTCTGGTAATCAACTCCACGGCAATCCCCGCCCCCTGCAAAGACATTATCTTTTTGTTCCCATAAGTCTCATCTATCTTACAATACAGTACAGTTTTATTATTTTCCATGTCCAACTCCAAATTCGAACTACTTGCGGAGTCTGAATCTCTAATCTCAGTGACAACACACTCTCCCTGTTCATTAGTCGTAAACTGTATACCCATCACACTCTTATTAATATTTCCATCTCGATC
>DAOVHI010000043.1 GCA_030671985.1 bacterium | reverse complement strand
TCTGAGAAACCCGTTTTGTATATTGGCGGGGGAGTTATTGCTTCTCAGGGCGCGAATGTTCTTGTGAAAGAACTTGCTGAAAAGAGCGATCTTCCTGTGACAGTTACTCTTATGGGTAAAGGAGGATTTCCCGACGATCATAGATTATCTCTAAATATGCTTGGTATGCATGGTACCCAATATGCAAATCATGCCATCATGGATTCAGATCTTATCATTGCGGTTGGAGCAAGGTTTGACGACAGAATAACAGGAAAAATCAGTGAGTTTGCGCCGCATGCATCTGTGATTCATATAGATATTGATCCTACTGCCATAGGGAAAAATGTTGAGACCCGTATTCCCATAGTCGGAGATGTTAAAAAAGTTCTTTATGAGCTTATTAAGTACATAGAAAAAAGAACAAGAAAACAATGGAATGGCAAGATAGAAGCATGGAAAAAGAAATGTCCTCTGGCATATAAAAATGATGGCGATTGCATTAAGCCGCAGTACGTTGTTGAAAAGATAGAGGAAATTACGAATGGAGAAGCCATTATAACAACAGAGGTTGGACAGAACCAGATGTGGGCGGCTCAATTCTTCAGATATACAAAGCCCAGAACATTTATTTCTTCCGGCGGTCTTGGCACAATGGGTTTTGGTCTTCCTGCGGCTATTGGGGCAAAAATGGGGTGTCCTGACAAGGTTGTTTTTGATATAGCTGGAGACGGTAGTTTTCAAATGAATATTCAGGAGCTTGCTACGGCCGTTAAAAATAACATAAACGTCAAAGTAGCAATTTTAAATAACAGCTGTCTTGGAATGGTGAGACAGTGGCAGGAGTTGTTTTACGATAAGAAATATTCACATACGATTCTTGATAACAACCCTGATTTTGTGAAAATAGCTGAAGCTTATGGAGCAAAAGGGCTGAAGGTTACATGTAAAAAAGATGTTGAGGGAGCAATTAAGGAAGCCATAAAAACTGACACACCTTTTGTCTTGGATTTTAGCGTAGCACCGGAAGAAAATGTGTTTCCTATGGTGCCTGCAGGCGCAAGTTTAACAGAAATGCTCTCCGGATTAGCATAGAAAGGACAAAAAATAAAATGAAACATATAATATCCTGTCAGGTTGAAAACAAGTTTGGAGTTCTTGCCAGAATAAGCGGTCTTTTCAGTGGAAGAGGATTTAACATAATAAGTTTATCCGTAGGTGCAACCGCTGAAGATCCGACAATTTCCAGAATGGTTCTTGTTACCGAAGGGGATGAAAAGGTTCTTGAGCAGATCACAAAACAACTTAACAAACTCATAGATGTGATAAAGGTTCAGGATCTAACAGGAGAAGATATAATAGACCGCGAATTCATGTTAATAAAACTTGCTTATGACGCGAAGAAGTATACAAAATTGACCCAAATCGTTGAGACTTTTCAGTGTAAAGTGGTAAGCATGAGTCCGAAACATCTAATAATAGAAATAGACGGAGATGAGAAGAAGCTAAACACGTTTTTGGATTTAGTAAGACCCTTCGGAATAGCCGAAATCGCCAGAACCGGCAAAATAGCAATGACAAGAGTGGATAAAAAATAGGAGATTGGGGAAATGGTAAAGATGTATTATGATCAGGATGCGGATTTAGGTCTGTTAAAGGGAAAGATTGTAGCCATTATTGGTTACGGCAGTCAGGGACATGCTCAGGCAAAAAATCTCAGAGACAGCGGCGTAAATGTTGTTGTTAGTGATATTGATGGTAGTCCAAACTGGGAAATGGCCGTTAAGGAGGGATTTGAACCTGTAAGTGCTCAGGAAGCCGCTAAGAAAGCGGATATTGTTCAGATCCTGACTCAGGATGATGTGCAGGCAAAAGTATATAAAAACGATATAGCTCCATACCTGAAGGAAGGAAAAGCGCTTGTTTTCTCACACGGATTCAATATTCATTTTGGACAGATAGTTCCTCCGGGTAACATAGATGTTTTTATGGTGGCTCCAAAAGGACCGGGACATTTGGTCAGAAGAATGTATGAAGCAGGCGGCGGTGTGCCGTGTTTGATAGCGGTTTTTCAGGAATATACAGGCAAGGCGAGGGATCTCGGACTTGCATATGCTAAAGGAATCGGCGGAACAAAGGCAGGCGTCATAGAAACAACTTTTACAGAAGAAACAGAAACTGATCTTTTTGGTGAACAGGTAGTTCTGTGCGGAGGATTGACGGCTTTAATAAAGACAGGTTTTGAAGTGCTTGTTGAGGCAGGATATCAGCCGGAAATGGCCTACTTTGAATGCATGCATGAAGTAAAACTAATAACAGATCTTCTGCATGAAGGCGGTATTGGGTGGATGAGAAATTCAATTAGCGATACGGCTGAATATGGGGATCTTGTCATAGGCCCTAGAATAATAACCAAAGAGACAAAAGTCGAGATGAAGAAAGTATTAAGAGAAATTCAGTCCGGGGAATTTGCCAGAGATTGGATTCTGGAGAATCAGGCAAACAGACCTGTATTTAATGCATTGGCTAAAAAGGATGAAAAACATCTGATTGAGATAGTGGGCAAAAAACTGCGAAGTATGATGCCATGGCTTACTAAGAAAAAGTAAAAAACTCATGAAAGATCGGGTTATAATATTTGATACTACTTTGCGTGATGGAGAGCAGTCTCCTGGCGCCAGCATGAGTCTTGATGGAAAAGTAAAGGTAGCAAATCAGCTTGCAAGGCTTGGTGTTGACGTTATTGAAGCAGGTTTTCCCGTGTCGTCCCCAACGCAATTTGATGCGGTGTCTTTAATTGCAGAACTGACTAAAGGTCCGATTATTGCGGGACTTGCAAGGGCTGTTAAAAAAGATATAGATGTCTGTGTCCAATCGTTAAAAAAAGCAAAAAAATCCAGAGTGCATACTTTTCTGGCAACATCTGATATTCATCTTGAGAAAAAACTTGAGAAAACTAAAAGCCAGGCTCTGAAGATGGCTGTGAATGCAGTTAAGTATGCAAAGGGATTTATTGAAGACGTGGAATTTTCAGCAGAGGACGCTTCCAGAACTAATAGGGACTTTCTTTTTGAAATTATTGAGGCTGTTGTGGATGCAGGAGCAAATGTTGTAAACATTCCGGATACCGTTGGATATACGACTCCTGATGAGTATGGCGGATTGATAAAAGATATTATGCGCAAAGTAAGAAATATTAATAAAACCACAATAAGCGTGCATTGTCATAATGATCTTGGTTTAGGATCTGCGAATTCTTTAGCTGCTGTAGTGAACGGCGCTCGTCAGGTGGAATGTACTGTTAACGGCATTGGAGAAAGAGCAGGAAATACCTCTCTTGAAGAGGTTGTTATGATACTAAAGACAAGACAGGATATTTATCCTTTTTCCACAGGAATTAAGACTAAAGAAATTTATAAAACAAGTAAACTTATAAGCATCGTGAGCGGGATTTCAGTACAACCAAATAAGGCAATAGTAGGAATTAATGCGTTTGCTCATGAGTCCGGTATTCATCAGGATGGTGTATTAAAGGAGAGGACCACATATGAAATTATTACACCTGAGTCCGTTGGCTTTGAAAAGTCAAGAATCGTGCTGGGAAGACATTCCGGAAGGCACGGCTTTAAGTCGCGGATTAAAGCGCTTGGTATTGAGCTAAAGGACAGCCAGTTTGATAAAGCTTATGAGCGATTCATAAAACTTGCAGATAAAAAGAAAGAGATTTTTGATGAGGATCTTGAGGTAATAGTTGAGGATGAAATAACCGTAACTTCGGAAACCTACGTTCTTGAATACTTCAATATTGTGAGCGGAAACAAAACTATACCGACTGCTCCTGTGAGCTTAAAAAAAGGAAAACAAGTTTTTCAGGAGGCAGCTTGCGGAGACGGGCCTGTAGACGCAGCGTATAAAGCTATTAATAAGATTACGAAACTCAAAGCAAAACTAGTTGACTATTCTCTTCAAGCTGTTACAGGAGGAACGGACGCATTAGGCGAGGTTCATGTAAAAGTTGCAGTTGGCAATAGAACAGCAGTGGGAATGGGAGCCAGCACAGACATTATTGAAGCAAGTGTGAAAGCTTACGTTAATGCTGTGAATAGGTTGTTGGCAAAGCGCAAAAAAGCGTAAACTCTCAAATGGGATTATTTGTTTTTGAGATACTTCTCTATATATTCAGGCCTTATTCTCTTTAATTCTGATTTTGGCAGCATCAAGAAGAGTTCCCATCCTAAATCCAGAGTCTGCTCAATAGTTCTGTTTTCGTCGTAGCCCTGGCCCACATAGCGTTTTTCAAACTCATCTGAAAACTTGAAGTATATTTTATCTATATCACTCAAAGCAGACTCTCCAAGAATAATTGCAAGTTCCTGAGCTTCTTTACCGCTTGCATAAGCAGCAAAGAGTTGATTAAAAACATCGGCATGATCTTCCCGTGTTTTTCCCTTGCCAATTCCTTTATCCTTCAATCTTGAAAGTGATGGAAGAACATCAATTGGAGGGGATGTTCCCTTTTTGTGAAGATTTCTACTTAATATAATTTGCCCCTCTGTAATATAACCTGTTAAATCCGGTATGGGATGTGTTTTATCATCATCAGGCATAGTCAGGATAGGAATCTGAGTAATAGAACCTTTTTTATCTTTAATTCTGCCTGCTCTTTCATAGAGTGAAGCAAGATCCGTATACATATAACCCGGATATCCTCTTCTGCTGGGAACTTCTTTTCTGGCTGCGGATACGGAACGCAATGCTTCGCAATAATTAGTCATATCCGTTAATATGACCAACACATGCATACCTTTCTCAAATGCAAGATATTCCGCTGTTGTAAGCGCAACACGCGGAGTAGCAATTCTCTCAATAGCAGGGTCATCAGCAAGGTTTATGAACAGGACTGTTCGTTCTATAGCTCCCGTTCTTTTAAAATCCGAAATAAAGTAATCCGCTTCTTCAAAGGTTATGCCAATAGCAGCAAACACAACGGCAAATTTTTCCTCTTTACCAATAACCTTTGCCTGTCTCGCGATCTGAGCGGCAACCTGAGAATGCGGAAGTCCTGAAGCGGAAAAAATAGGCAGTTTCTGTCCTCTGACTAGGGTGTTCAGCCCGTCTATTGCGGATATTCCTGTTTGAATAAACTCAGACGGATAGTCACGCGCATACGGATTAATAGGATTGCCGTTTATATCCAAATATTTCTCAGGGATTATTCCAGGTCCGTCATCTATCGGTTTACCAAGCCCGTCAAAGACCCTACCCATCAAATCCTCTGAAACAGGAAGCTCTATTCCTTTGCCCAAAAATTTCACTCTGGTTTTAGCTATATCTATTCCGCTCGTTCCCTCAAACACCTGAATAAGAGCTTTGTCCTTGGAAATTTCCAAGACCTTCCCCTGCCTCACTTCTCCACTTGGTAACGCAATTTCTATCAGCTCATCATACTTCACCCCTTTAATATCCTCTACAAGAATAAGGGGTCCAACTATCTCTTTAACAGTCAAATATTCTTTTTGCATTTTCTATTCCTATTATGTAAATATTTACCCAATCAAGTATCCTTTAGCTTTTTTGTTTCCTACTTTGGTTTGACCTCTTTTATTTTCTCTATTTCTATTGCCTTTGCAAAATCTTTTTTAGCCTTCTCAACGTCTCCTTTTTTCCGATAGGCAGTTCCACGATTGTAATAAGTCTTTGCACCTTTGTTGGGAAGTCCGTCTTTTAATTCAATTGCCTTATTAAAATCCTCAACTGCCTTATTGTATTGTTTCAATTTAGTATAGACAATTCCACGATTGTTATAAGCAGCTGCATATTTCGGATTTAGTTTTATTGCCTCATTGCAATTCTCAATTGCTTTGTTGAACTCTTTTAATGCGGAATAAGCAACTCCACGATTGCTATAAGCCATTACATATTTTGGATTGAGTTCAATTGTTTTATTATAGTCTGCGAGTGCCTTATTGTATTGTTTTAATGTAAAATAGGTAACTCCACGATTGTTATAAGCCATTACATATTTCGGATTGAGTTCAATTGCCTTATTATAATCTGCGAGTACCTTATCGTATTGTTTTAATGCATAATAGAGAACTCCACGATTGTTATAAGCCTTTGCATGTTTCGGATTGAGTTCGATTGCCTTATTATAATCTGCGAGTGCCTTGTTGTATTGTTTTAAGCCATCATAGGCAACTCCACGATTGTTATAAACATTTACAGCTTTCGGATTTAGCTTTATTGCTTCTGTGTACGAATCTATTGCCTCTTTGAATTTGCCATCATAGCAATAGACGTTTCCTTTATAAAATAACCCTTCAGCAGAGGATAATATAGTCTCAAATAAATGTTCTTTGAGTTTGTCAATATCCGATTCTTTTGCTATTTTTCTTAGTTCAGGCTCTTTTTCCAAAGCCTTTTTGATGCTTTCTTTATCAATTCCTGCTAATTGAGATTTTGGCTGTGTTTCTTCCTTCTCTTGTTTTAAGAGAGACATTAACGCATTGATTGATTGATTTTGTGTTTCGATTGCTTTCCTCAGTTCCTTTGTTTCAGAACCCTTTTCAAATATTACAGGAATGAATAACACCATTATTAATGCTACTATTAGTGCGCTTAAAAGTGAATTAGTTGATATGTAACTCCAGATTTTTATTACGATAGACTTTTTATCTTCTTGCATTAGTTTTCCCATTTACTCCTTACTCTCCACTGCTATCTGATTTATCTCT
Source organism: bacterium (assembly GCA_030671985.1). GTDB lineage: Bacteria > JAHJDO01 > JAHJDO01 > JAHJDO01 > JAHJDO01 > JAHJDO01. The sequence continues at coordinate 3,445 of DAOVHI010000043.1, read as the reverse complement.
TCTTCTACCCTTTTCTCCAACTCAGAAAACTTGTTAAGATTTTTTTCCTCAATGAACCGCATTCGTGCTATGTCTTCTCTGATTTTTAGATTAACCAGGGATTCTACGGGTGTTCCCTCGCCTACTGCCTGAATACACTTTTCATGAAACAGCATAATTAGTTTTAGCATATGGTATTGCTTTTTAAGTGATGTGTAAGTATCTATCTCGTGAAATGCGTTTTGGTGTAGGAAGTCCTCTCTTATGGATTTTGCAGTCTCAAGAATAAGGCGATCGGAAACAGAAAGAGTATCCATCCCGACAAGCCGTACGATTTCCTGAAGATCAGTTTCCTGCTGGAGAAGCTTCATGCCTTCCTGCCGCATTATCATCCAGTCTTTGCCTAAATTTTCTTCCAGAAAGTCATTGATGTTATCAAGGTATAAAGAATAACTGTTAATCCAGCTTATTGCAGGAAAATGACGTCTGTATGCCAGCTTATCTTCCAGTGCCCAAAAGACTTTGGCAACCTTCAGCGTTCCCTGAACAACGGGATCAGAAAGGTCACCTCCCGGAGGAGAGACGGCGCCTATTATACTTACAGTGCCTTCCCTGTAATCTTCTCCTTTACAGATTACTCTGCCTGACCGTTCATAGAATTCGGCAAGTTTTGCCGGTAAATATGCAGGATATCCCTCTTCGCCGGGCATTTCTTCAAGCCTGCCTGACATTTCTCTTAACGCCTCCGCCCATCTGGATGTAGAATCAGCCATTACCGCAACGCTATATCCCATATCGCGAAAATATTCAGCGATTGTTATTCCTGTATATATAGAAGCTTCTCTTGCGGCAACAGGCATATTGGATGTGTTGGCTACAAGCACAGTTCTTTTCATTAATGCATCCCCTGTCTTTGGATCCTTAAGCTGAGGGAATTCCATTAATACGTCTGTCATTTCATTTCCGCGTTCTCCGCATCCTATATAGACAATGATCTCCGCATTTGCCCATTTTGCAAGTTGATGCTGAACAACGGTTTTTCCACTGCCGAAAGGACCTGGAATACAAGCAGTGCCTCCTTTCGTAATTGGGAAAAATGTGTCAATTACTCGCTGGCCAGTAACAAGAGGAGTCTCAGGCACTAACTTTTTCTGATATGGTCTTGGGATTCTTACAGGCCAGTGTTGCAGCATAGTAATGTTCTTGGATCCTTTGTCGGTTTGAATGACTGCGACTATGTCCTCAACGCGGAACTCACCTTCTGCGATTTTTTCTATTTTACCTTCCACTCCTGAAGGCACCATGATTTTATGAATAACAGGGTTTGTTTCCTGAACTGTCCCGATTGTATTTCCGTAACGTACAGAGTCTCCAGCTTTTACAGACGGCATAAAATGCCATTTTTTACTGCGGTCAATACCCGGGGCAGAAACACCTCTGGTAATATATTCTCCCGTCTTCTTCATCAGTATATCCAGAGGACGTTGTATGCCGTCATATATTGATTCTATTAAACCAGGTCCAAGTTCTACACTTAAAGGTCTGCCTGTTGATATAACAGGTTCATCCGGACCAAGTCCTGCCGTTTCTTCGTATACCTGAATAGAGGCTATGTCGCCTCTTAATTCTATTATCTCTCCAATGAGATTTTTATCCCCTACTTTTACTAGGTCAAACATTCTTGCATCGTGCATACAGTCCGCCAGGACCAGAGGCCCTGAAACTTTTATTATTTTACCATTCATATAATATCCATTCCTACTGCTTCTTTCACAGTATCTTTAATTATTGATGTTGCCAGTCCCTTTGAACCTTTGTGGTCGGGAATAACAGTAATACTTGTTTGAATCTTCAGATTTAAGTCAAAAATTACGTCTCTAATTTGGCTAGCCGGCTCTTCCGTAATGAAAACAATATCTGTGTTGTGCGAAATCAGCTCATTAAGTTTTGACACTGCATCCTCTGAATTATCTACAGGATAAACACTTACTCCAAACGCAGAGAATACGGAAACTATATCTGATTTGCCGATCACTGCAATGCTAGACATACACGTACCCCAAATTTTGGCTGATCTGTTCAGATGAAAGCCCATTATTTTTCCCGATTAAAACAGCTCTCAGGTTTTTAAGCTCAATTTCTTTGATCACCGAGTATCGTATGAGACTTGAAGCACTGGCAACCAGAAATTTCACAATATCTACAAATTCCACTAAAAAGTTGCTGCATAGCTGCTCAAATTTCCGGAAAGAATTATATTTTTCAAAATATTCAACTCCAGATTTAATAATTTCATTATAATTCGATGACTGAAAAAATTTCACCATACCTTCCAATTCCATACTGCAGGAGTTTGACATGACGGATTTGTCAATAAAACCTCCTTCTGCAATGTATTGATAAACTCTTTCCGAATCATAGTTCATAACCTTAGTTCTAAGTATTACCTTGAGATTATACAGATCAATTAATATGGAAAACAGATCTCTCAGGAATATTTGTTCTTTTTCTTTCATGTAACGATATCCTGTTTCCAGCCATAATTTATCCAGAAGAATTTCCGCTTCCTGAAGATTTCCCTGCTGTACTTCTTCGAGCCATATTGTTTTTATCCTGTCTCTGAGAGAGTCGGGGAACACATAAAAGATTTCTTCTTTTATTGAATCCTCAAGACTATCTGTGTCTATTACGCTCCTATAAAGCAGAGAGCGGTTAACCTCTTCAGAATTTTTTCCAGCTTTTATCAGGAGTTTTAGATTTTGCATATCATACCTGAATAAGTACAAATTAGTTACTTCGTCATCATGAGACAGTTTTTTTATCTCACCTATAGTGTTTGACATTTCGTCAAATATTAGATTTTCTAAATCTTCCGGCTTTTCCACAGAGTATATATTATCTGAATAATTTCTCTCGCTTAATATGGAAACCATTTCCTGAAAGCCACTGCACTCGATAAGCCGGGTAAACGCTGCCTTATTAATGAGTTTTCTTTCGTGGACCCTTAGCTTGCCTACAGCAAACAAATATTCGGGATTATATTCTACATATGAGGCTTTATCAATAAACATTATACCTGTTGTCCAAAGAGAACGTTGTTTATTTTTATTAGTAATTTATGTTTTAACGTCTTAATTAATTGTTCCAAAGATGCGTTGAGCTCTTGTTTTCCTTTTATCAAAATGAAACCGGACTTTAGAGTTCTTGAAGTATTTGATATGCAAAGTTCCCCCTTTTTCCCCATGGAAACCAGTTTCTTATTTATTTGATTTACAAAATCACTATTGAACTTTTCTTTATGCAGGTCTCCGAATATTATCTTTTCATCACCAATTTCTACAAGTTTCAGCAATTTTCTCTCCATTAGTTCCAAATAATCCGATGGAGGCGACTTGAGAGTCTCGTTATATGCTTTTTTAAAACATGCTGATATTATACCCTGCCTGACTTTCAATGACCTAATCCT
>DAOVHI010000135.1 GCA_030671985.1 bacterium | reverse complement strand
CCGGACTAATGCCATTAATTAGAATACTGTCTCCTGCTTTATTAAATGTTGCCCCAATCTCGTCTGCAAAAGAAATAAACGTTTTGCCAAAACCGGCAAAATAGCCAAGATTTGTTTCTGTCCTCACATCATGATATATCACCAATTCATCATCATGACTTGACAAATCTATACACAGAAAAAGCTTTATATCCATCGGGTCTGTCATCTTGCTTTTAAACGGTTCTTCCTGCCTACAGTGAGCCTGTAAAAAAGCATCTATCCCACGACGCGCCAGGAAATGTCCGGACGTAGCCAAAAACAGAACTGTTCTTGAAGGAGGATTGTTGCGAAGAATCTTTGCTATTTGAATAAGAGCAGCTATACTGCATGCGCTATCTGCTCCAGGCGCTATAGAAGGCACAACAGAGATACTGTCATAATATGCTTCTATAACCACAACTTCTTTCTTGAGTTCCGGATCACTGCCGGAAATCCATCCAAGCACATTCTTGGTAATCTTTCTTTCCCAGTCCATCTTTGCCTTAAGATGAACATCTAACTTCCCATCACCTTCTTTTATTAATTTTCTAAGGTATTGACCGTCCTGCTTAGATATCCAATATCTTGGTATATTTAATGGCAGATTAAGATACTTCTTTTCAGCTTCAACACGCGTTGTATCAACCGGCTCTATAAAAATAAACGCTTTGGCCCCCAGCATTGAAATATTGAGCCATCTATTCCCACAGTTAAAATCGAGTAAAACAACACTATCCTGAATAGTCTTGCCATTAAGATCTTCAAAATTTCCTGCTTTTCCATCAATTATTTGGCCGCTTACACCAGCTGATGGAAAAGTGGAGGTTCTGACAAGATTTGGCCATAAACAATGCAGTGAAAGCTCTTTCTTGATATTGGAAATAACTAGAGAGGCTCCCTTATCCACAGGAACTGCAATTTGGAAACTCTCGTTTCTTACATTCTCAAGACCAATCTTTTGAAAAATATTTTCTATATATTCTGAAGCTTCTTCATTGCCTTGATAACCGGGGACCCTAGATCCAAGATTAGATAAATCGGAAACTATAGTTTTTATATATTGCTCATCTACTTGTTGAGCGATTTTAGTCAAATTCAAATCGCTATATGCGGAGGAAAAGGATATTCCAACCAGCAAACTTGTACAACATAGAAAAAAGAATACTAATTTCAAGACTCTGAACTTACTCAATTCAATCACTCCATAAACACGGCAATATTAACATATGTTTTAGATACCAGTCAATCGCTTTTCTTTAAATATCCTTTCTTCTTTTTAAAATTCGAATGTTCACTTACATATGTTCTTATTCTTTTTATTCTCTTAAAAAAAATGATAATCATAATAACCAAAAATACATACATGACGACTCTGGAATAAATATTATCTATTCTAAAAACAGTCGGTAATACGCTAACTATTGCTAGAAATATCAGTGTTGTTTCAATATAGTATGGGCACGGTGCGCCGTCCTTCTTATTCATATAATATTGCCTTTACAAAGTCAGCAGGAACAAAATCCTCTATATCATCTATCCCCTCTCCTATACCAACCAGTTTCACAGGTATTTCTAATTCGTCCTCAATGGCAACAACCATACCTCCCTTCGCTGTACCGTCTAATTTTGTCAACATTATGCCAGTAGCTCCCAAATTCTCCGAAAAACTCCTTGCCTGATATACGGCATTATGTCCGGCGGTAGAGTCTATTATTAATAGCACTTCAATATTAGATGAATGGATGTTTTTGCGGATTACCCTATTCATCTTTTTAATCTCTTCCATTAAATTTACTTTTGTATGTAATCTACCGGCTGTATCAACTAACACAACATCCTTTTTGGTTTTTTCTGCTGATATTATTCCGTCATACAAAACAGAGGCAGGATCAGCCCCATATTGGGATTTCACAAGTTCCAGATTTGCTCTGTTGGCCAGTATCTCTATTTGTTCATTTGCTGCCGCTCTAAATGTGTCTGCCGCAACAAGCAGAATATCCTTTCCCTGCGTTTTATATCTATGCGCAATTTTTGCAATACTGGTTGTTTTGCCAACTCCATTCACACCAATAGCTAATATGATTCTTGGAGTCCCCTTACATTCAGTTGACTGGTGTTGCGGAAGGATTTCTCTCTGATTATTTCTTTCGAAAACATTTAGTAATTCTCTTTCTAATGCGTGCAAAATAGCCTGAAAATCATTTTTATCAATATTATGTATCGAATTTTCTAAATTGTTTATGATCTTCTGAGTTGTTCTAACTCCAACATCTGCTGTTACTAAGAGCTCTTCCAACTTTTCAAGAATCTCGTATTCCAGACGTGGCCCAGTTCCAAAAACATTCTTTATTCTCTTTAACCCTGAGAGTATACGGGATCTTGTTTTGGAAAGCGCGTTATTTAGATTATGTTTCAAGATAAAGCTTTTTTTAGTTTCTTAGTAAGAACAGGAACTACATCAAATAGATCCGCAACAATTCCATAAGTTGCAACTTGAAATATAGGAGCATCTGGGTCTTTGTTAATAGCTACAATTATATCAGATGACCGCATACCAACTAAATGTTGAACTGCTCCGGATATTCCACAGGCAATATATAATCTTGGTTGTACGGTTTTCCCTGTCTGTCCTACCTGATGATAAGAAGGTATCCATCCTGCGTCAACCGTTGCTCTTGACGCGCCTACTGCTGCACCAATACTATCGGCAAGGTCTTTTATTAAGTCAAAATTTTCCGCTTTACCTAAGCCTCGCCCACCAGAGACAATAATTTCCGCCTCTTGTAGATCAACTACTTGCGATTCCACCACTATTGTATCTACGATTTTCGCAACTAAATCATCAATTTTTAGTTTAAATTCTATTTTTACTATCTCTCCTTTTCTATCAAGATTTTTCTCTGGCTTTTTAAAAACTTTAGGTCTGATCGTTGCCATCTGAGGACGATGCTGTGGACATATAATTGTTGCCATAATGTTGCCGCCAAATGCAGGTCTGGTTTGCAATAACAATCTTTTATCCAAGTCAATATCCAACCCTGTACAATCTGCAGTTAGCCCGGTCTGAATCCTTACAGCCAGTCTTGGAGCCAATGACCTGCCTATCGTTGTTGCCCCAATGAGAAAAATCTCCGGTTTATACTTATTAATTACATCCGCTAAAATATTCGTATACACACTATTCTGATAAGATTCTAATTTAGGATCACTTGCTAGATACACCCTATCCGCACCAAATAATATCAGCTCCTTGGCAATTTTATCGACTTTATTTCCAAGCAAAACTACTGAT
>DAOVHI010000038.1 GCA_030671985.1 bacterium | reverse complement strand
TATATTCCAACCTCTTTTCGCGGAGTAAAAAATAAGGGGGTAATTAAAGTAACCAATTCAATCACGATTAATAAAAATGTGTTTTCTACTGGAGAGTTGGATGGGATAGAACAATGTATGGCAGTTAAAACTGATAAAGGAATAGTTTTGATAGTTGGTTGCTCTCATCCAAATATGGCTCATATTTTAGACGCAGCTCGGCAGCTCGGTAAAGTCTATGGGGTTTATTGGAGGATTACACGGATTTAATGAATTCGGATTATTTAAAGATTTGGAATTAATTTGCCCTACTCATTGTACACAATATAAAGCAGATATTGAAAGATTATATCCCATGAAGTGCATTGAAGGAGGAGCTGGCAGAGTGATTGAGGTTTAGGGAGATAAACAAATGATTATTAAAATAACTAATAGGAGTGATGATATGTTAGATACAGATCTAAAAAGTATAGAGAGCCATGAAGAAATAGATGAGTTACTTAAGAATAATGAGAATATTATGATTTGTTGTGGGAGAATGGGGCCGATGTGTATCCCTGTTTATGGGATTATGGAAAAATTGGAAGTCAAATATCCAGATGTTAAGATGAGAAATATGAGTTTCGATATTACAGCCGCTTCTTTTATCAAGCGTCTGCCAGAATGTTCTCACTTTAGAGGACTGCCTTTTACTGTTTATTTCAAGAACGGCAAGGTTGTTAAAGCCACAACCAGTATCCAGAATGAAAAAGAAGTAACGGATATACTAGACGAGGTGTTTAAGGATTAAAGTTCTGTAAAAATCAGGGAGCTTTGTCGCTATGAATACTGTTTTCGATCATTATTATAAAAAATATGATGCGTGGTATGAAAAGAACAAGTTTGCCTATTTATCAGAACTTGAAGCCGTAAAACAGGTTTTGCCTAAAAAGGGCAAAGGGCTTGAAATTGGTGTTGGTACAGGAAGATTCGCCAAGGCATTAGGTACCAAATTTGGCATTGATCCATCTATTGAAATGCTTAAAATCGCTAAAAAAAGAGGCATAAATGTAAGATTGTGTGACGGCGAGCGGCTTCCATTTAAGAATGACACTTTTGACTATGTAGAAATTATTATTACTATATGCTTTGTTAAAAATCCTCGTAAAATTATAGAAGAATCCTGTAGGGTTTTAAAGAACAATGGGAAAATTATAATCGGTATAATTGATAAAAATAGCTTCTTGGGTAAACTATATCAGAAAAAGAAAAGCGTATTCTATAAAAAGGCAAAATTTTTTAGTGTTCCTGAATTAACAGATTTAATTAAAGATACAGGATTCAACAGGTTTTATTATTGTCAGACAATATTTGAACTTCCAAATAAAATAAGTTCAGTTGAAAAGCCACAAAATGGTTTTGGCAAGGGCAGCTTTGTGGTAATATCGGCCGAGAAAAATAAAAAGGATTAAACAATGTCTTGTATTTTTGGACCTGTTCCATCAAGAAGATTAGGGTTTTCTTTGGGAGTAGACCTGGTTCCTTTTAAGGTGTGCAGTCTTGACTGTATCTATTGCCAGATTGGAAAAACAACATGCAAGACGGTTGAAAGAAAAGAATATGTATCGTGTGAGAAAATACTGGCTGAATTAGAAAAAGTATTAAAGAGTTCAAAAAATATTGACTATATTACCTTATCCGGTAGTGGGGAACCTACTCTCAATTCAAAAACAGGCGAAATTATAAGAAGAATAAAAGAGATAACGAGTATTCCCGTAGCAGTTATTACCAATGCTACACTACTTAGTGATGATATGTTGAAAAAAGATCTGCTGCCTGCGGATCTGGTAATGCCTTCTCTTGACGGAGTTACACAAGCCGTATTTGAAAAAGCAAATAGACCATGCGCGTCTTTGAAAGCAGAAGAAACAATCAAAGGTTTAATTGATTTTAGTAAGGTATACAAGGGTAAAATATGGCTTGAAATAATGCTCGTTAAAGGCATAAATGATACTGAGGCGGAACTAAATGCCTTAAAGTCCGTAGTGAAACAAATTAAGCCGGATAAAATTCAGTTAAATACTCCTGTTCGTCCTCCGTCTGAAGAATGGGCAAAGACATTAAGTGCTTCAAAGCTTGCAAAAATAAAAGATTTTTTTGGAGATAAGTGTGAGATTATTGCCACGTTTAACAAGAAGGGACATAAGGCATATCTTAAGAATGTAGAAGATGAAATTCTTACTCTCATCAGTCGTCGTCCTGTAACATCTGATGATATATCTTCTTCTCTGGGATTGCATATTAATGAAGTCATAAAGTATGTAGGTGAGTTGGAAAGGCAAAAGAAAATAAGTTTGAAGATCTATCAGGGAAAGAGATATTTTCAAAGATGAAGCTAATAATAAAAGGATTTATTCAAACCTCGCTCCTTGACTGGGATGGTAAAATCGTCTCCACGCTTTATACGCCGCATTGCAATTTTCGATGTCCTTACTGTCAAAATGCCGGGCTTATTATTAGTCCTGAAAAGTTAGAAACCATTTCTTTTGAAGTGATTAGGGATTATTTGCGTGAAAACAATAAATGGATTGATGGAATATGCCTAACAGGCGGTGAGCCGTGTATGTATAAAAATTTACCTGAGTTTATTCAAAAAATACGAGAACTTGATATAATGGTGAAACTCGATAGTAACGGTGCATTTCCCGCTATGCTCGCAGAGGTGATTAATAGAAAATTAGTTGATTATATAGCTATGGATATAAAAGCGCCTCTGAATTTTTCGTCATATTCTAAATCTACCGGTATCAAGAGCCCCTTGATTCTGGAGAAAGTTAAAGATAGCATTAAATTGATAATGGATTCTGATATTGATTATGAGTTCAGGACTACTGTAGTACCGACTTTGCATGAAGAAGAAGATATATTGAGAATAGCTGAATTTATCAATGGAGCGAAAAAATATGCTATGCAAAACTTTTCAACTCAGGGGGAGATATTAGATCCAAAATTCGAAAAAATTAAACCTTATCCAATAGAAAAACTGAATAAAATTCAGGAACTTGTTTCTCCTTACGTTGGGGAGTGCGTAGTAAGAGGCAGTTAAAAAAACTATAAAAACAAAAGGAGAATGACAATGGCAAAATTACCGGAAGAGGTTAGGAAAGCAATTAATAAGCAGGACGTTTTTCCAATCGCTACATGCAGTTCTGACGGAGTTTCAAATGTTGTTTATGTTGCGTATTTAAAAGCAATAGATGATGAAATCGTATTAATAGCAGATAATTACTTTGACAAAACACGCAGTAATATTTTAAGCAATCCAAAGATGGCTTTTGTCGTTAGAGATAAGGATAAAGGTTCATTCCAAATAAAAGGAACTGTTGAACGGTTGACAGATGGTCAGGTATTTGAAGAAATGCAGAAATGGGTTCGTGATGATTTGCCAAGGGTTGCAGTCGTTGTTTTGCATGTGGAAGAAGTATATAATGGAGCCAAACGGCTTGTATAGTGTTAAGAAATTTAAAAAAAAGGGTAGCTAATGAAAAATTATGATGTGGTTGTTATCGGCGGAAGTGCGGCAGGGATTCCTGCCGCTATTACGGCAAAGCGGCATTATCCGAACAAAAGTGTATTGCTTATACGTAAAGAACGTAGAGTATTAATACCATGCGGCATTCCCTATATTTTTGGTACGGTCGGTACCCCTGAGAAAAATCTTGTACCGGATAAAGTGCTTGAGAAGAATGGAATTGAGCTGCTTATTGACCCTGTTGTACATATAGACAACAAGAATTGTATAGTTGAAACAAAAGCAGGTAAACAGGTGCGCTATGGGAAACTTGTTCTTGCTACCGGTTCTGAGCCAATGATCCCTCCAATACCAGGTATCGATAAAGGAAATATTTTTTCTATAAAGAAAGATGTTTCATATCTCAATGAGATAATCCATGCAATGGAGAATGCTTCCAATATGGTAATAGTTGGATGCGGTTTTATTGGTGTGGAACTTGCAGAGGAATGCAAAAGGAGGAATAAAAACTTAAACATTACCATAGTCGAGATGATGCAGCATTGTTTGCAATTGGTATATGATAAGGAGTTTTGTTTAAAAGCGGAGGAAACACTCATTAACCAGGGCATCAATCTTATGGTAGATGAGAAAGTGGAGTCTTTTACGGGAGATGATAAGGTAGAAGGGATTAAATTAAAGAGTGGAAAAGAAATTAAAGCAGATATGGTGATACTTGGTATTGGCGCCGTTTCTAATGTAGAATTAGCAAAAAAAACGGGGTTAGAAATAGGAACCACTAGAAGCATCATGGTAAACCGCTATATGCAGACAAGTGATCCAAATATTTTTGCGTGCGGGGACTGTACGGAAAAGGTTTCTTTCTTTGATGGAAAACCTTCTACTCTTAAACTGGCTTCTATTGCCACAATGGAAGCGCGTATAGCAGGGGCCAATTTGTTTGCATCCAGTCGCTTGAGTATGGGGGTCATAGGTGTATTCTCTACAACTTTAGGTGGTTCTGCGTTTGCAGCTGCCGGTCTTACGGAAGGACAGGCTCAGAAGCAGGGATATAATATCGTTGTAGGGGAGAGTGAAGCGATAAATCGTCATCCTGGCGGTATGCCCGGCGCGGAGAATTTAAAAGTAAAATTAATTTTTGAAGCAGGCACGCAAATTATTTTAGGCGGGCAAGTGTGTGGGGCTAAAAGTGGCGGAGAACTTATCAATGCTATCAGCGCCTTTGTACACCAGCGAATGACTGCTAATGATATAGCCACATTTCAACTGGGAACTCATCCGGCTCTTACAGCGTCTCCAATTGCTTATCAGCTGGTGAATGCAGCGGAGATTGCAATTAAACAATTGAAAATGAAAAGGGGGTGATTAAGATGAGGATAGCGATTTCAACAGACGGAGATTTTGTCTCGGCTCATTTTGGGAGATGTCCGTCTTACACAATTGCAAATATTGAAGATGGAAAGGTAATTAAGAAAGAGGTTGTTGACAATCCCGGGCACATGCCTGGCGCTATACCGCAGTTTCTTCATAAAAAAGGTGTTGAATGTATTATAGCAGGGGGTATGGGAGCAAGAGCTGTTGGTTTTTTTGACGAATTCGGTATTAAGCCGATCGTTGGCGTGCAGGGAAGAATAGATGAGATAATTGAAAAACTTATCAAAGACGAGCTTAAGGAAGGAGAAAGCTCGTGCAGTCCCGGTGCTGGCAAGAGCTATGGTATTGATAAAGAAGAATGTGACCACACTTAATAATAAATCTAATAACAAAAGGGGATGTAACTATGAAAATTTGTATAACTTCACAAGGAGATAATTTGGATTCGCAGGTTGACCCAAGGTTTGGGAGATGTCAGTATTTTATTATTTCAGATACAGAGACTTCAGAGTTTGAAGCAGTTCAGAATCCAAACGTATCAGGTATGGGCGGAGTTGGCATTCAGTCAGCTCAACTTATGGTAGAAAAACAGGTAAAAACAGTTTTAACAGGAAATGTCGGGCCAAACGCTTTCCAAGGGTTGCAAGCAGCAGAGATAGAGGTAATAACAGGTGTATCAGGCAGTATCAAAGAAGCAGTAGAGAAGTATAGTAAAGGGGAGCTCAAAGCAATTCAAGGACCAAGTGTAAATTCTAAATCTGGCATGGGACAAAAATAAAGCAAAATTTTAATCATCTCGTTAATAAATTGCAGATTAGGGATGCAAGATAGTAAGAAACAAAATGCCACAGAGCAGAATACTTTTGTTCTCCTGCGCTGTGGCAATATGTAGTTAGGTCGGTTACTCAGAATTCCAATGTAAGTTCAGTTAGAAGTTCTTGCCCATTTTTTGAATTAGGATATTCCAACGTTCTGTAGTCCATCTGGATACTCGTATACTCATTGAAAGTGTACTTGACACTCACTGTGCTCGTTCTTCTTGTATCGTCTGAAGATTTTCCACTGGGATTGTACATTTCATACTTGTAAACAGACAGCCACTTTGGTGTCAATTCATATGTTGCTTGCGCATACCATCCGTCAGAGGTAATATCAGCTTTCTGATCATCCCTGTCTCTTTTCTGCTGAATATATTCACTCTGAAGCTTAAATCCTTTATCGGCTATGCTTCCCTCGTATTTGAGCAAGCCGCCGATTCTTGTTCTGTCGCCGCCATAAGTAATCCCGTCGGAAGTTTCATCAGGCTGGCGTCCTCCCTGAGCTGATATGCCAATGCTCAGTCCATCCAATATTCCACCGCTGCCTTTAAAAGGAGAGACAACTACTCTGCCTATAATGTCCTTCTGGTCATTGTCATCCGTGGTATTTATACCGTTTCCATTAAATACTCCTAATGCACAAGTAATTCTTTCATCCATGATATCTCCCCTAATTGCCACACCAATATCTCTTTCCGGTGTTATGGAATCAACCACTTCCGATTCTTCTATTGTATCCTGCCCTTCTCTGAATGGAACTTCAAACTGACCGGCTGTTATTGCAAATGGTAAGCCTGTGTACTGCATCCATATATCCCTCAGATTGCTCCCATTATCCTGTTCGTTCATCGTAAGACTAATACCGTAGTTCCAGTCACCTGTGATTTCTCCTTCAATATCAAGAGAATCCTCTGAAATACCGAAGGTATCATAGTCTTTCTTGCCGCTTGATGTTGTTGATCTATCCTCTTTATGTCCCCTGTAATGTGAATTTCTAAATTTAATCATTCCCCCGATTTTCATCTTATCAGAACCAATCTCTGGGACTTTAAAGATTGCTCCTGTCTTCTCTTCTATAGATTTGACTACCTCGGCTTTTACCTTCTGTTTCTCTGTTATGAGTTCTTTCTTCAACTCTTTTGCTTCCGAAGCTGTAATAATTCCTTTCCTTTGCAGCAGATCTATTATTTTGGCTTCTACGCCTGATACTTGCTTTTGAGACTGCTCATCTTCTCCTGCGTATACAGTAGCAGTAAGCATAACCACCAAAACAGCAGCTAATCCAATTTTAAGTGCGAATTTCATTTCTCCTTCTCCTTTTATTAATTATTTTTCGGACCACACAAACTGCATGTTCCGCATTTCTTTTTATTCTTTATGCTGGAGTAAATTGTGCGGACAATGTAAAAAATGGCTATGCCTACAATTGTCCACACAATAACATGTTCTAACATCTACTTCATATCCCGTGCCTGAATCCAGATAACAGCATCAAGCGAAAGTTCTTTGCCTTTGTATTTTATGTCTCCTCCTGCGCCTAATGCAGCGAATCCCCACCAGCCGGCTTTGGGAATCCCAAAGGTAAATACACCATTGGAATCTGCTTTAATCGTCTGCGTAATAAATGCGTCCTGAGGTGCTTCAACCTTTGCCTTTTTCGTAAAGCTATTGCCGTGAATGTCGTGATTCATATACTCTACTTCAATCTCAATATCAGGAACTGGTTTTCCATTGCACTTGACGATCCCTCTGAACACGTTCCCTGTCCAGAGAGCATATGGCTTGTCTAATGGAACTATCTCTACGGGCAAGCCTACTTCTGCATCCCAATCAGTTGGAGCTCCGGCCACATTCACTATCATCTTAGTAACATGCTCAATATAAATATCCTCTGAAGCCTCATAGTAGGGAGCAGGATCAAAGTAGAAGACGAAATCGCCAAAGCCTCTTGTTTTATAAGCTGCCTTATAAGCCCTGCCTTTATTGGTCAGACTTGTGAACTCAATTGGCTTGAGCGTTTTGAGCAGGTCTTTTTTTCTGCCCTTGTGAAACACACCAAATGCCTTTGGATGATGTATGACGCCTTTATCATCCTTTCCAATATCCATTGTATGTCCTGCTTCAAAGGGATGGGTAAAAACCAGTTTAAGATTTATTTTCCCACCTTTGACCAAAGCACTCTCTTCAGTATAAATCGTCTGAAAATGAGCTGAGGCTGGAATACTCATCCCTAACGCAAAAATCAGGGATAATACAGATAAACATATACTTCGTTTCATAATCTTAGTCTCCTTTCGTTTTTTGATTAATTGACATTAATACCATTTTCATTAGGTATTAATACTTTTCCTTTTTCCCATGGTTCTAACTCACGTATCTCTTCATCAGGTTTTGATGCTGGCCCTTTTTTCTCTACCACATGTCCTGGCCCCGCATCCAATATTACAAGATAGGGACTTTTTGGCTTAATCACAGTGAGTTCTCCAAATTCATCTAATTTGTCTTTTGCCAGAACAAGTTTCCCTTTGTAAAGCATCTTTTTCTCTCCACCCTTATAAGGCTCATCTTTCACTATAAGAATGATTGCTCCAGCACCAGAGGAACCATCGGAGAAACCACCTTCCAGAGATATGGTACCATCCTCATTGTCCTCAACCAGTAAAAGTGGAGTGTGTGCGCCAGCCTGAATGGTTAAGAAAAAAATCAACAGCAGACAAGCTAGTGGTACATATAATACTCTCTTCATAAACTAATCACCTCCTCTTTTTTAGATATACAAAAACATGTTATACGCTTCTAACTTTCCAACCAAAAAAAAATATCGACCAAACTTAAACACGCTTTTCTTTGTTAGGGAAATCTAACAAATTCTTTTTTGCCTGTCAAGTGTTTTTTTTGCTTTTTTCTCATCCTCCAAATCCAAGAAGCCGACCTCCTTGGAAAACCACTACTGCTATCAGAAATCCAAGAATTATAGGATAAATAGCAACAAATAGTGTCCATAAGTTACTCCCTGTCTCTATTCGTACCATAATCAATGTCATCAAGCAGGGTGGAAAGATAGCCACAAACAGCATTATTGCTATAGCATGCAAGGGAGTCCAGCCAGTGCAGCTGGTTTCTTTTTTCATAGTTACTGCTAGCGATTCCCTGGAAACAGCTTCTGTTTTTTCCATGCTGTAAATACTTCCCAGAGTTGCTACTAGATTTTCTTTAGCTGCAAAAGAGCTGATCATTGCTACATTAATTTTCCAGTCCATTCCTGCCCACTTAGTAAGAGGGACCAGAGATTGTCCGAGACGGCCAGCATAACTTACCTTGACTGTTTCTTTACGTCGAGTTACATGAAGTCTCTCAATAGTTTTATAAAGTTTCCTATAAGCAGTGTAAGCTTTCTTTGCGTACTTGTCTCTTTTGATTTTTCCATCCTCTATATATTTGCCTTTATTCGCAATCTTAAAAAATTGAGAATTTTTCCCCATGAACTTCTCATTCAGAGCTTGCTGTGCTTCTTCATCAAGTCCCATCTTGCTCTTTTTATAACCGCTCCAGTATTCTTCAAATTCATTCAAGCCTTCTCCGGCCAGAAGCTTTTTATATGGATTATCTTTTCCGAGCTTTACCATGAAACCCTGGGTGGCTTTATTAATTTTACTATTATAATGAACTGCTCTTTCTTTACTGATTCCAGGAAATGTAATCCCACACCAGACAATAACAGCTACTGCAACGATGATAGTCCCAACCTTTTTAATAAAGACCATTAACCGTTCGTATGTTCGCATCAAAACTCCGCGCACAGTAGGCAGGTGATATGCCGGCATTTCCAGAACAAAAGGAACCTCTTCTTCTTTTTTGAGAATAGTAAGAGTAAATATCTTTGCTATAACAAGGACTAAAATAAGGGTAATTACAGACATAAATCCTAAAACTTCAGCCTGATATTTTTTGAAAAATATACTTGTCATAAGAATATAGAATGGTATTTTAGCCATACAGTTAAGCAGCGGCAGAATAAGAATAGTAGCTAAACGAGCCCTGGGATCTTTTATGCCTCTTGTAGACATTGTCCCGACTACTGCGCATCCACCCACAACAACTCCGCTTAACATCATAGGTAAAGTGGATTGTCCATGAAGACCAAAAGCTCTTAAAACACGATCCATATGAAAAGCTATGCGTGTCATATAACCTGTATCCTCAAGAATGGCTATCAAAATAAAGAGCACGAAGAAAATGGGAATATAATTCGCTATTGCCAGTACTCCATCTACGATACCATTTAGAAATAAAGACCGCGGAAGTCCGCTCAATGGTATGTATGTCATAAGATCGCGAAACTTTGCCAGATATGGCCACGCTAAAGAAGCAAGCTTCTGACCGCCGTAATCAGGAGACATAGTGATCTTATAGAATAAATAGAAGACTATGGCTAAAATAAGGGGGCCTGCAACCCTGTGACAGACAAGCTGATCTATTCTATCTGTCCATGTTTTACGACCTTTAGTTTTCTGGCTAAGACATCGTTCTACAATTCCCTCAGCAGTTTGATATCGTTTGTAAGCAATAATCTTTTCAGGGGCTTCATTATGAAGGGAAATAAATTTATCTCTCTCAATAGCAACAAAATCTAAGATGTTTTTCCTTTCATCAGATTGCTGCCGCACAAGTCGGCGTGCTTCACTATCATTCTCCATGAGTTTTACAGCCAGCCATCTAGGAGAATAATGTTCAGTGAGTCTCGGTTCTTCTGATAACTTCTGCTCCAGGGCAGCAAGGATTGGCTCCAGTCCTTTTCCGTAATCAATGCGAATTGGAGTAACTCCTGAATCTATCTTATCTGTCTTGTTTTTATAAGTTGACCAAACAGTTTCCTTTAATTCCTTTTTTCCTTTACCTTTATTGCCAATTGTAGGAACTACAGGAACTCCCAATTCCCTGCTTAATTTGTCTGTGTCAATATCAAATCCACGCCTCTTAGCTACATCCATCATATTGAGACAGACAACCAGTGGCACATTCATTTCTATAAGCTGAAATACCAGATAAAGATTTCG
>DAOVHI010000005.1 GCA_030671985.1 bacterium | reverse complement strand
TTTTCTTCAACTTTTTTCATGTCTCTGAACGAAAATATTTTGTTTCTATTGAGTCCGTTCTTCTCTGCCGCAACAGCTGATAGTCTAGCAAGTTCTCCAACAGTTATAAATATATCTATTTGAGATTCAGAAACTAGTTTTCCAATTTTCCTATGCTCCGATGCCTTGCGGTTACCAAGCTCTAACATATCCGCAAAAACAAAAACTTTTCTGCCTTTAGCGTTAATATTCCCCAGCACTTCTAAAGCCGCTCCGGTTGAAGCCGGGTTCGCGTTATATGCATCATTTATTACAGCAAGATCTTTCATCCTTATTATTTGCATTCTCATCTCAGGAGGTTTGAAGTCCCGCAAGCCGTCTCTTATAAGATTTAGGTCTTTAGAAAACTGTAAAGAAACACCCGCAGCAGCTAATGCGTTATACACATTGTGAATACCGGGTATGGGCAGATTTATTTTAACTGCGCTATTTAAAATAAATTTTGTGCTTTCAGGCAATAAACCAATATCCTCAGCCATAACATCCGCCTTATTCTTTATACCAAATGATATAACCCTGCATCTTGCAGAGGCTTTGAGAAAACTAAAATATTCGTCGTCTGCATTTAATATCGCAGCACCTTCTTTTGGAACAAATTCCAGCAGTTTTGCTTTTGCATTTACAAGATTTTTAACCGTCCTGAAATATTGCATATGAGCCATGTTTATATTCGTTATAACCGCAATATCCGGACAAATGATCCCTCCGAGATTCTCCATTTCCTCATAAGAACTTATACCTGTCTCAAAGATACCCGCCTCACTGTCTTTTGATAATCTGAACACTGTAAGCGGAAGCCCAACTTGGTTATTGTGATTACCAATTGTCCCTGTTACTCTGAGCTTCTGTGAGAGTATGCTCTCTGTCATATCCTTAACAGTTGTCTTTCCGTTACTGCCTGTAATGCCAATAATCGGAATATCGAATTTCTGTCTGTAATACCTCGCCAAATCTTGGAGCGCTTTAAGAGTATCGTTTACTTTAATAATAAAAGCAGGGGATAATGGCTGAGTAACAGAAATTGACCTGGAAACAACAATTCCTGACGCGCCATTTTTTACTGCATTACCGATAAAATCGTGACCATCGAATCTCTCTCCCTTGATTGCAACAAACAAATCACCTTTTTCTATACTGCTAGAGTCTATTGATATTCTTTTGATTGGGAAATTTTGACTGCCCTTAACAAGTTTGCCTTTGGTGGCTTTTATGACTTCATTTACGTATAACAATTCCATACCGACAATCTACTACATTTCAGAAATTTAATAAACCCTGTTAGTGAATTTTATTTTCTAAATTTTGCTTGCTTTCTACGGCAGCTACTTGCTTCCCCCGACAGCAAAAAAATTTATATGGATTTTCGGATTTCATCGATAGATTTCCAGTATTTTGAAAGAGCTGTTTTCCCCGTTTTAGTCAAACGATAAACGGTATGAGGAATCTTTCCATTGAAATTCTTGAAAATTTCGACATAGCCTGCTTGTTCCAGACGATCCATGTGAGATGATAGATTTCCCTTAGTCATTTCTAAAGTTGACAATAAAAAACTAAAATCCACTTCATCGACGCCTGAGAGAATCATCATTATTCTCAATCTTGCAGGTTCGTGAATAATCTTGTCAATCTCCATCGGTCGTGTCTCCTTCAAGATGTGTGATACGCTTTAGCTTTTTCAATGCGTATCGACTGTAAAGATGGACGATCATATAAGCTAGAAAAGCGTATCCGATTAGCGGAACAGGCATATTCAATATGCCCAAGTTTCCCGTGAAAAATATCGGCACACCTGCAAGGATCAATATCGCATGAATAGCATAAAGTATCGGCCAGAGCAGGACTAAATGCCCGACCTTAGGCCGTTGCAGGAAAAAGTATTCAAAGACAAAAGCTGGAACGAAAAATAGAGCCATGAGAGGCTGTTGATATTTGAATGTGATATAACCCACCATACATAAATGATTAACCTCTACGATATAAATGAGACCTATCGCTCCAAGGATATAATCTAATCCTCTCATTTTCTTTGTTATTTTCGGTAGCGATATTGATGTGGTTCCTTCTTTGCCGTATATCCGTAGCTCTATCAGCTGGTCTATCAACCCACGATTTTTGCCGCCAAATTTTGAAAGAAAGATAATCATAAATTTCACTATGGCAACTAACACAGCAACTAACACAGCAATACCAACACAACCTAAGATCATATTCCCTTTCCGGAACCCTATTACCGCTAAAGCCAACGGAAATCCAACAAGAACTGCGACGAACAAGCCGAAAAGCATTACCATTGCCATTAGCACGAGAATAGTTAACGTTCTATTTTGAGCATACTTGCGTGTCCATTTCGGAATTTCTTTGATATCTTTGGACTGAACAGCCTTTTTATTTAAAGAGTTGGTCATGATACACCTCCCTGTTTATTAAACCAATAATGGTTTGTAACACAAACTGGTTTGCATGTCAAGTAAAATTTTTGATCGTGTTAAAATTGGGAAAAGAAAGGAAATACAAATGATGTTTGAAAAAACCAAAAAGAAAAAGGGCGCAAAATATTGTGCTCCTACAATAGAATCTCTTTCACAACCTCCCTATCATCAAAAGGGACCACTGTGTCTTTTAATACCTGATAGGTTTCATGTCCTTTACCAAGAATCATTATCAGGTCATTTTTTTTAGCAAGCTCTATGGCTTTCTTAATAGCGTTTTTTCTGTCGGGTATAATCTCAAGATTGGAACTATCGGTGTCTTTAATCCCATGAATTATCCCCTCAATAATATTCATAGGATCTTCCGTTCTTGGATTATCAGAGGTGATGATAATATGGTCACTCAGTTCTGAAGATATCTTTCCCATTTGCGGACGTTTCAGCTTGTCTCTGTCTCCTCCGCATCCAAACACTGTTATTATTCTGTTGGGTTTTAACGCTTTTGCAGCGCTAAGAACTTGTTTCATGCCGTCGGGAGTATGAGCATAGTCAACAATAATGTAAAAACCTGCATCTGTGGTTATTTTCTCAAATCTTCCGGAAACTGATTTTAAGCTTTCGAGACCGGATTTAATTTCACTGAGAGATAAACCGAAAGCTAACGCAGCGCTTGTAGCTGCAAGCGCATTATAGATGTTGTATTTACCAGCAATATTAATTTTTGCATCTGTGTTTTTATCAGGAGAAATATGAAGTCTAAAACGTGAACCGTTAAGGGTTGATCTTATGTCGGCTGCATATACAGACGCGTTTGTATTTAAGCCATAGGTAATAATCTCAGTGCGGCATACATCAAGAAATCGTCTGCTTACAGGATCATCTGTATTTATGATAGCTTTTTTGACGGTATTTTTTCTGCTGTTTTTTCCCATTTGTTCAAAGAACCGAAGCTTTGTATCCCGATATTTTTCAAATGTTTCGTGGTAGTCTAAATGTTCAGGTGTTAAGTTTGTAAAAATGCAGGTGTCAAATTCAATACCCGCTATCCTTTTCTGGTCAATTGCATGAGAAGAAACTTCCATTATGACAGTTTCTATACCGGCCTCTAACATCTTGCTAAGCAGCACCCTTAATTGAATCGGGTTCGGTGTAGTATTTACTGCGGGGATAATCCTTTCTCCTATTCGATAATTAATTGTTCCGATTATTCCCGTTTTATGACCGGCTTTTCTGAAAATTTGATCAATAAAATAGGTGGTAGTTGTTTTACCATTAGTCCCCGTTACCCCGATAACGTTCATTCTATTTGAAGGATAATCATAAAATGTGTCCGCTATTACAGGAAGTATCTTCTTCGTATTCGAAACTTTTATGATCGTTATATCCGCCAATACTTCCACATCCTTTTCTACTATGAGGACTACAGCTCCTCTGAAAATTGCGTCATTAACAAAATTATGCCCATCCGCCTTTGCTCCTTTAACACAAATAAATGCAAACCCGTTCTTTATATCATTAGAGTCAACGGCTATTCCATTAATTTCAATGTCTTTCCTGCCGGAGATGGAAAAACTTTCTAAAACAGAAATTAGTTTTTGTAATTTCAACGCCGTTCTCCTTCGTCAGGGTAAACATCGAGATACCTAAGCACATCCTGCGCAACATTTTTAAATGCAGGAGCGGCAACGATTGATCCATAATATGCCCCTTGAGGTTCGTTTACCATTATTAGTATTGCTATTTGTGGATTGGGCACCGGCAAAAATCCTATAAAAGACGCTACATATTTTTTGCTGGAATAACCTTTTCCCTGTATGTACTTTTGAGCAGTCCCTGTTTTGCCTGCAATAGCGTACCCTTTAATCTGCGCGTTGATACCTGTTCCGCTTTTTACAACACCTGTCAATATTTCGCTTAATGTCTTACTTGTCTTTGAGGAAATCACTCTGCGGACTACTCTTGGTTTGAATTCTTTTTTTATCTTTCCATTTTTGTCTTCCATGCGGCTTACAATCATAGGAGCCATCAAGTTTCCGCCATTCGCAACTGCTGAAATTGCGGTTATAAGCTGAAGAGGGGTTACCGATACCTCTTGCCCGAATGAAATAACACCGACAGAAAGCTTTGACCATCTACTTAAGGAACGCAACAAACCATTAGCTTCTCCCGGAAGTTTTATACCCATCTTTACTCCAAAACCGAATGTTCTAATATACTTATATAACTCTTCCGCCCCGACTTTAGCGCCTATCTTGGCAAATGCTATATTGCTTGATACTTCAAGCGCCTGGCGAAATGTAATTTCTCCATATGGATCATGATCGTGTATTGTGTGTCTCATAAATCTATATGAGCCGTTTTCAGCAAAAATAATATCTTCAGGCTCAAACACTTTATTGTCTAAAGCTGCTGCTGCTGTGATAATTTTAAAAGTCGAACCTGGTTCATAAGCGTCTGTAACTGCTCTGTTTCTTCTGCAATCAGGGATAGAGCTTCCTGCATTATTTGGATCATATGCAGGTCTGTTAGCCATGGCAAGTATCTCTCCTGTATTTGGATTCATAACAATACCCGTTATGCTTTTAGGACTAAATTCATCAACCAGTTTATTTAATTCACGTTCTAATATATGCTGTATTATTTCGTCTATAGTAAGAATAATATTTGCACCGTCTGATAAATCAAATATATGTGATCCTGATGAAACAAGTTCTCTGCCTCTGGCATCTTTTACAGTGGTATAAGAATTTGTTTTGCTTTTCAGTTCATCCTGAAAAAATCTCTCCATACCCTCCAATCCCCTATTGTCACTGCTGACAAATCCAATAACATGACTTCCCAATGTTTCTTTCGGATAAAACCTAGAATTTTCAGGACAAAGCTGGACACCTTTTATCCCTAATGCCAAGACATTCTTATACACTTCGGAAGACAATTTTCTGCTTAAAGTAAAAAGTCTTTTGCGAGACTGAATTTGTTTTAGTATCTGTTCAGGATTTTTCGAGAGAACTCTTCCTAATTGTCTGGAAACTTTCACAGCATCTTTGATTTTTTTTGGCCTGACATAAAGAGTATATGTCTTCATATTTATCGCTAACTCTTTTCGGTTTCGATCGTAAATTATTCCTCTTTCAGTAGTCGAGGAAATCTTCATCTTTTGTATTTTTTTCACTCCTTCAGACAGCTTCTCATTCTGAAGTATCTGGAGATAAAAAAGTCTTCCAATAAGAATAAGAAGAGCGATGTTTATCACTATCACAACAATTGCCGTACGACGTTTATGTCCAGAACCTAAACTACCCATTATAAGTTCCTAGGAGAGTATAACCTTACGATACACCATCTTTTAGACGAGACAAGCCCCATACCTTTAGCCATAGATTCTATGCGCTGAGGAGATCTTAGGGAAGCAGCGTTCAGCTGCAAGATACGATTTTCTTCTACCAGCTTTATGCGTTCACTCTTTAACTTATTGATAGAGTAACCGCTTTTTACAATCTCAATATGCTGCCATACGTAAAATATACCAAGTAATATGAAAGGAATAATCCATAGAAAATATCTAAATGCCGAAACTGCCTTTTGTAAACTTTTTTTTCTATACATTTACTGTGTCTTTTCTATAACTCTTAATTTTGCGCTTCTGGAGCGAATGTTTTTGTCAATCTCTTCCTCTGTTGGCGTTAGTGGTTTTTTAGTGATAATTTTGGCTTGTTCCCTTATTTTAAATCCCTTGAACTTGTTTTTTGCGATCCTGTCTTCCAGTGAATGGAATGATATTACGACCATCCTTCCTTCCTTTTTAAGAAGACTAAATCCGTCTGTAATTGCATCAGATAAATTCCTCAATTCATTATTTACAGCTATTCTTAAAGCCTGGAATACTCTGGTAGCGGGATGAATTCTATACCTCCTCAGAGGAATAGCCTTCTTTATTGTGCTTACCAGCTCAAACGTCGTTTGTATAGGTCTCTTATTTCTTTCCGATACAATTTTAGAAGCAATTTTTCTGGAGTATCGTTCCTCTCCATATTCAAAAAAAATCTTGGTTAATTCGTCGTAAGACGCATGATTAATTAGGCTCTGAGCCGTAAGATCAGAAGATTGATCCATTCTCATATCCAACGGTCCGTCTTTATTAAAACTAAACCCTCTTTCAGGATCGTCTATCTGATATGAAGATATTCCAACATCAAGGATAATTCCGTCTACTGCTTTAATATCCAGCCTGTTACAAACATCTATAATGTTGAAAAAGTTATCGTGAACAAGTTTAAACGAACCGGCAAATTTCCCTAATCTTTCTTTGGCTGTCTCCAAAACCGACTCATCGCAGTCTATGCCAACCAGAAAACCTTTGGGATGTATAATGTCCAGTATTGCCTCGGAATGTCCTCCTTCGCCGACCGTGCAATCAATGTATGTGCCTTCACGTTTAATACATACCAGATCTAATACTTCTTTAAGCAAAACAGGTATGTGTCTGAATATCAAATTTCTAATTGTTCCGCAATTTCGTTAACAGATTTTTCTGTATTTTTCGAATAAGAGAGCCACTTTTCCCTGCTCCAGATCTCTATACGGCTCATAACCCCGATGACAATAACGTCCTTTTCTATCTGAGCATAATTCTTTAAATATAAAGGAATTGATATCCTGCCCTGCTTGTCTATTGTACATTCGGAAGCCCCTGCAAATAAGTGTCTGGTATAAGCGCGAGCATCCTTACCTGTAAGAGGCAAAGCTTTCGTCTTGTTTTCAAACAATCTCCACTCATCCGATGTAAACAAGAATAAACAGTCATCCAGGCCTTTTGTCATAATAAACTTCTCGACAAAAGTCTCTTTTATCTTACCCCTGAGACGCATAGGAATAATAAGACGATTCTTTTCATCCAGTGTATGCGTAAATTCACCGTAAAACATAAGTTATCCCCACAATCCACAGCTTTTCCACCACTTCACTCCACTTTTCACCACATAAGCTAACACGAGACCATGTAATATGTCAAGCTATAGTTGCAATTATCTGTTAGAAGCATTGTAGGGGCAGCCCTTGCAGCTGCCCGTTTGACATTCTCCTGCTTGACAGGGGAATCCGGGTGGTTGAGAATTTGAGCGCGTTCTTAAATGTCGCTGCATCCTTTTGTTCTTATTAAATTCTGACTAAATGCTGAACTGCATCATACCATTTTTTATTTCCATCTCTTTCTGAAATCTCTTTCATTAATCGCCATAAGCTGGTCAGAGTCTCATGATATTTTTCAGCATATTCTTCAGACATTTTTTTTCTAATTTCAGGAAAGACCCAAATCATAAATTCTATATGTGCCAGTAAATATATGGAATACTGGTTTAAAACGAAGCTAGACTCTGTTGCTCGAAATACTATGCCTGTATCTAATTTTGTTTTTTCTCCCAATATATCAGACTTAAGCATATGCGAAGCTATTGAACCATGAGCAATATCGCATAATAGTTGATAATAATGATAAAGACCTGGAGCAATATCATTAAATTGCTCTTTATACCGGATCTTAAACTTTTTTCCTTTAATTCCTCTGTGACCCGCAAATGCCAAGTCTACTAAATCAATAGTTTCTTCTTTTGCAATATATCTCAATCTTACAAATGTCTCTACAATATGACGCATGAGATAAGCAGATTCAGTACAGTAACCTTGAAGAAGCAAATTATAAGCAGCTTTAAAAGTGTATATAATCCTATAAAAATGATAATATGAAAATGTTCTTAATGCATGTTTAAAACCATTATATTTAACTTTATCTTTGTCAATAAATTCGTCATTATCTCTTAAATATAATCCATGTATTATTAAGTCTATACCGTCTAAAGCATAGTCACAAAAACCAGCCTTGCCTTTACCAAAGAAGTCTTCAGTTTTTATTTGTGTAGCTAATTCTTGTTGTTCAATATGTTTTACCGAAAGCCAGTTATCTTCCATATAATGATTTTCCATATATCATCCTACACAAGAATACATAATGTGCAAAAGAAGTCAATCAGTTAGCTGCCTTTATTTGAAATGATTTCTTAGACACATATTTCATTACAGTTTCATTTAGAACTGATCCTTCAGCGCCTTCAATAAATTTGGAGATACTGCGCCCTTAATTGACTTATTGACCGTTAAGTATGCAATTATCTTCCCATTCTTAATCAGAATTGGAGGCTTGCTACTAAACTCGTTAAACGGCGAATAGCTGTTGAATTCGTTTCCGAATGTGGAGAATCCATTCCATATGCTACTTGATGAAAAATCATTGCCGTATTTTCCGAACTCATTAAAAACAGATTCAGAATCAAACGAGTTTGATAACTTCCCTAGATAAGTGTTTTTATCGTCTTGGGCTATGATTTTTGCACCTTTGAGATAATCGACTAATTTCAATAAATCTTGGGCACTAGAGATGCTTGTCATTGCAAGAAGACAAATCACTGTGAATAGACTTCTAAGTTTCATTTTTATTCTCCCTCTTTTTGTGTCTGACATTAATCCTTGAACGTTTGCTGTTACTTTAATATTACCCTACCTCAAATTGCTTAGAACCTCAATAAATTTAATTTCTGGATTGCCTTACATCCAACTGAATCCCCCTTCGAAGGGGGAATAGTTTTGCTACAGGCGAAACTATGGGGATGTAGAGATTGCCACATCGTCCCGAACACTTTCGGGACTCTTCGCAATGACATGAAAAAAGGGCACAAAATATTGTGCCCCTACATCTAAATAATTACCAAACAGATTTATTCTGACTTACTACAATCTTTCCAAATGTTTATTGTAATCATCAACGGTAATTTCTATTTCTCGCAAAATTTCTCTGATCAAAGGGCGCGCCAAAACTCTTCCTTTGTGATGTGGCACAGTTGTTGTTCTTCCATCCGAGTGTCGGTAGAACGCATGAGAGCCTTTTTGACGAGTCTTTTCAAAGCCCAATAGGAGTAGTAACTTCTCCATTCTTCTAGCATCAATAATGCGAAGTTTGCTCAATTTGCCACCTCAACTTGTTGAAGACCTACAAACTCAGGTATTTCTTTTTTAGTCTCCGGCGTCATTTCCTCCAAGCATAATTCAACTACCTCTTTAAGATTTTTTTGAAGTTCATCTAGAGTTTCTGCTTGAGTATGAGCGCCATGAATTCCGGGAACAACTGCCACATATAAACCTGTTTCAGAATCTCTTTCAATATATCCTGTTATCTTATGCATTTTACCACCTCCTATTTTGTAGAGACGCAAAATCTTGCGTCTCTGCTTTATAATATAGCAGAATTGAGGTATTATGCAATAAATGAATAAGGAATTATTCTTTGTTTGGCTTAAGCTTATATATTACCTCGCCGGATCTTATCAATCCTAATTCTTTACGAGCGAGTTTTTCTATATACAACGGGTCGTTCTTTAAAGCATGTATCTCTTTGGCAAGTTTCTCGTTGGATTCTCGGACCTTTTCAATCTCACTCTCAAGATTTGCAATCTGTCTATCCAGCTTTTTCTGCTCTATTACGCAAGGAGTAAAAAAATATATAACCAAGCAGACAGACAGGACAATTATCACAACCAGCAGTATCTTCTTTAACTTGTTTTTTAAAATATTCCGTTTTTTGTTATACATTAGCGGAGGTTATAAAAAACACCTTTGCCCTTGTAAATTGCAGTATCACCAAGCTCTTCTTCTATTCTGAGTAACTGGTTATACTTTGCAATTCTATCTGTCCTGCACAGAGAGCCGGATTTAATCTGCCCTGCATTGGTTCCTACGACAACGTCTGCAATTGTTGTGTCTGCTGTCTCGCCTGAGCGATGAGACACTACTGCGGTATAGCCGACTCTTTTTGCCATTTCTATCGCATCAAGTGTTTCTGTCAGAGTTCCGATTTGATTAAGTTTTATCAGAATTGAATTCGCTATGTTTTTTTCAATACCCATCTTAAGACGTTTGGTGTTTGTAACAAAAAGATCATCTCCAACAATCTGTATCTTGCTTCCAAGACGTTTTGTTAGAATTTCCCATCCCTTCCAATCATCTTCGGCAAGCCCGTCTTCAATAGAGATTATAGGATACTTATCAACCAGTTTTTCGTAATAATCTGTCATCTGAGAAGCTGATTTTACGATATTTCCCTCTCCAGCCAATACATATTTACCATTTTTATAAAACTCACTTGCTGCAGGGTCAAGAGCTATATAAATCTCTTTCCCTGGAGCATAACCCGCAAGTTTAATTGCGTCTACTATTGCTTTTATTGCTTCCTCGTTTGAAGAGAGATTTGGAGCAAAGCCTCCTTCGTCTCCAACCGCTGTACTGTATCCCTTCTTTTTAAGAACTGATTTTAAGCTATGAAATGTTTCGGCAGCCATTCTATAAGCTTCCTTGAATGAATCGGCTCCGGCAGGCATTATCATAAACTCCTGAAGATCAACATTATTATCAGCATGACTTCCTCCGTTAATAACATTCATCATCGGCACAGGAAGTTCCTTCGCATTAACGCCGCCCAGATACTTATACAAGGGCTGTTCTAACGCAATGGCTGAGGCCTTTGCAATTGCAAGGGAAACACCAAGAATCGCGTTTGCTCCCAGTTTAGCCTTATTAGGCGTGCCATCCAAAGAGATCATAATACTGTCAATTTCCGTCTGCTCTGTAGCATCCATATCCAGAAGTTCGGGAGCAATTATATCGTTTACATTTTCAACTGCTTTACTAACACCTTTCCCGAGAAATCTTTTTTTGTCTCCATCTCTCAGTTCACAAGCTTCATGCTCTCCGGTAGATGCGCCGGACGGAACAGCAGCTCTTCCCATTGCGCCGCATTCCAAGTCTACATCAACTTCAATTGTCGGATTGCCTCTTGAGTCAAGAATTTCTCTCGCAAATACATCTATTATAGCCGTCATTATACCGTTTCTCCTTTATTTAGTTTTCTATTCGTCATATTCTTTTAATTCTTCGCCTTCTCTCAATGAAAGATTCTCAAATTTAGCGTACTCCTTAATAAACGCCAATTCAAATGGTCCGGTCGGACCGTTTCTCTGTTTGCCTATATTTATTTCCGCTTTCCCCCTATTCTCTTCTGTTTCCTCATATAATTCTTCTCTCACCAAAAGCAAAACCACGTCCGCATCCTGCTCTATAGCGCCCGATTCTCTAAGATCGGATAATTGAGGCCTGTGTCTTCCTTCTCCCAGACGTCTTAACTGAGAAAGCGCAACAACGGGAATATTCAATTCCTTCGCTAATCCTTTTAATGACCTTGAAATTTCTGATATCTCCTGCTGTCTGTTCTCCATCCTCGACTTGCCGCTCATCAGTTGCAAGTAGTCTATTATGAGAATCCCTATATTCTTGGTTGCCTTAAGACGCCTTGCTTTTGCGCGCACTTCCAGCCCTGAAAGGTTAGAACTATCGTCAATATAAATCGGCGCTTCGGACAATCTACCGGCAGCAATAGTAAGTTTTGGCCAATCCTGTTCTCCAAGATAACCTGTTCTCATTTTGTGCATATCAACTCTGGCTTCCGCGCATAACATGCGCTGAACAAGCTGCTCCTTGGACATTTCCAAACTCAATATACCAACAGGTACTTTTTCTTCAACTCCAATATGATGAGCAAGAGAGAGAGCAAAACTTGTTTTCCCCATACTTGGCCTGCCCGCAATGATAATAAAGTCTGAATTCTGCAGTCCCGCCGTCCTATCATCAAGCACGTCAAACCCGGTGCGAACACCTGTTACATGAATTTTTTTATCAATTATATTCTCTATGGTTTGAAAGGTGTCCTTTAATATAGACTTTACAGCAACAAACTCCCCTTTCATCTTCTGCTGGCTTACATCAAAAATAAGTTTTTCCGCATTATCTAATACTGAATCAACATCTTCACTGCCTTCGTAACTATTTGCAATAATTTTAGTAGATATATTGATTAACTTTCTGAGCGTCGCCTTCTGCTTTACAATTCGCGCATGATACTCAACATTAGCAGCCGTTGCTACACTGCTGGCTAAACCGGATATGTAGCTTGGTCCCCCAATATCCTTTAGCGCTTTCTCTTTCGTTAAACACTCAGTTATTGTGACTAAATCTACAGCTTCGTCTTTATCATATAAAGATATTATTGCAGAAAATATTTTCTTATGGGCGTCTTTGTAAAAATCATTGCCGTTTAATACTTCAAGCACCTTTCCTATAGCTTCTTTTTCAATCAGCATAGCTCCCAGCACAGATATCTCTGCGTCTATATTCTGCGGAGGCAGTTTATCTACAGCTAAATCTCTTGTTTTTCTCATCTTCTTTATCTCTATAAGAATAATTTAACATAATAAAACATTGCCGGCGCCGTAAACAACAGGCTGTCAAACCTGTCCAGAACACCGCCATGACCCGGGATACTGCTATCGGTATCCTTTACTTTTGCGTCACGCTTCAGCAATGATTCGGCTAGATCCCCAAGCTGGCCGACAAGAAACATTATTATTGCAAGCGCAATCATATGAACCACCGTAAGCGTCTTCAGAAACATTAATTTCGCGATAATAACTCCAACAAAACTCCCCGTACAAGCACCTATTAATCCTTCATAAGACTTGTTCGGACTCGCCTTTATTGGCAATTTATGTTTACCGAATAATGTGCCGACTGCGTAAGCTCCTGAATCTGTAAGCCATGTAATAGCCAGCAGTGTAAAAACATATTTCTTTCCTAACGGCAGATTTCTAAGAGCAACAAGATGCGCAAGGAACCATCCGGTATATATTATTCCAAAACTAGTTATTCCTGTAATAACTATTGAATCTGATATGTCGTTTTTAAGAAGCTGAAACGTCAGTATCAGAAGAAGCGCAACAAATAAAATTACGCCAGCTAATACTTGTTCTCCTCTATAAAATGAAAACACCATACATACACAGCCCAAAGCTCCAACAAATTTAGGAATATCTCTTTTTACATGTTTAACAAGATTGGCAAATTCTAAGAATGCGGCTACAGACACAGTTCCAACAAATAACGCAAATGCCATTCTTCCGTTGTATGCCAAAAGAAGAAAAATAGGAATGCAAAATACAGAAACTGCTATTCGAGTGAGTAACATAACCACTTCCTTATCCGTTGTGTTTCCCAAACCGCCTTTGTCTATTTTGGTAATCCAAAATCGCTTTTACATACTCTGCCTGCTTAAAATCCGGCCAATATGTATCCGTGACCCAGATCTCAGCGTATGATAATTGCCAGAGCAAAAAATTGCTAATTCTCATCTCTCCGCTTGTTCTGATTAAAAGATCCGGATCCGGCAAATCAGAGGTATATAAATATTTGCTGATTATGCTTTCATTCACATCCTTTCTTATAATACCTTTTTCAACGTCATTTACAATGTTTTTTACTGCATTTATAATCTCTTGCCTGCCGCCATAATTGATAGCTAAAGTAAACGTCAGCCCCTTATTTTTAGATGTCTTTTTCAGCGCATTATCTATTATTTCCTGAAGATCATCTGATAAATCTCCAATATTTCCGATCACATTAAGTCTTACATCATTTTTATTAAATGTTGACACTTCTTTTTTAATATATATCTTAAACAGAGACATAATCGCGTCAACTTCTTTTCTGGGACGTTTCCAGTTTTCAGTGGAAAATGCATATAAGGTCAGAAATTTTACACCGATATTCGTAGAAGTTTTCACAATGCGTCTAACAGCTTTTACACCTGCTAAATGACCTGCAGCTCTCGGCAATCCGCGTTTTTTTGCCCATCTGCCATTCCCGTCCATTATAATGGCAACATGTTGCGGAAGCTTCTTTGAATCCAGTTTTGACAACACGTCATCTTCTTTACTCATCACTCTTCACTTATTAATCGTTACTGTCTTACTTAGCTATTGCTTCTACAGGACACACTTCCACACATTTACCGCACTCTGTGCATTTCTCAGCAATAATACTGTATTTGTCATCCTGCTCTTTAATTGCTCCTGTTTCACATTCGTCAACACACGTACCGCATCCAACACATTCATCTGAGATATTATAAGCCATATCCTAGTTCTCCTTTGTTTTTTACCGTATGGTTTAGTAATTTTCGCAACAATCCTTTTATCATTTTATTGCCCAAATTACAAATCTTGTCATCCTTCTGCTTGACCGGAGAATCTGGATGGGTGGAGATTTACTAATTTAAAAGAATGTGGCGTTACCGAATTTTGAGCATTAACAACTGTTTCTTTTTAAAGAACTATGTGGCACTTCTCAACTTGTTTTGTCAAAATGTGTATCTGAAGCCTGTACTTTGTCAGCAATAAAGATTTGCCCTCCTTTTTAAACTTTTTATAAGTTTTTGTTGATCTAGTGTCGCCTGCAACCTTATCGGGCAATCTTCATCTCTGTTCTCTTCTTTAATTTCGTAAATCAGGATAGGAAGCATCGCTTTAACTTTCCTCAGGCAAATGACCAAAACATCTTCGGAAAATTCTAGGATATTATTTATTAACACAATCATGTCGTTTGTGATGGATGAAGGAGCATTATTATTACGATGCCATGTTGGCACTAACCCTTTCCATTCTTTTGTAACCTTATCTTGAACTACAGTGAAATTCGATATATGAAGATTTCCTGAATAGCCACCTGGATGTGGAAGAGTATTTCTCTTCTTCCATAGCTCACTAAGCCAGCATGAAAAATCATCCTCAATTAATTGAGTAAATTCGTCTTGTTCCTTGAACGTCTCCTTAATCCAATTTTTTAGATTTTCGTAGTTCCCGTTTTTAACTTTTTTAATCTTGGGATAGGTCTCGAAAAGGTAGCATATAAGTGATTTTATCTCTCTAAGCGATGCATGAGCGAAATGTAGAAACGCTTTAACCGAATCATCGAGTTTTGGAATTGTATCTATGGTTGAAATTTGGTCATTGGATTGTGTCTGTATCCCATTTTCCTTAATTTTACGAATGATTCGATTCTCCTCATTCGACACTTGTATATGGATATCGTAGCAGTTGAGCAGTTCGATTTGAACCTTATCGTGAAGAATTGACCAAACAACCTGAGTTCGTTCTTCGCCTATAGAAAAGGCTTCCATTAATTGACGACTTTGTACGGAGAGCCGAGCAACAATTGGATTTCTTGTCCCATGCTCACAGATTTTTTTTATTACAAAACTAATTTTTTATTTGGGAAATTTCTATGGATTTCAGAAGCCATTTTGACAAAATTAATACAATCTAATGAAAATGGGAATCTTCGTAATACCCATTTATGCCTTTTTGTTTTTGATAATTTTTTAATAATTCTTTCCGCTTTAGATAGTAATTGATTTATGCTCTCTATGTAAGAGGAATTATTGTGCCAATCAACTTTATATGGGTCTAATTCACAAAAATAATATATTTCTTGTTTCTTTAAAGGAGAATTGTATTTACGATAGGAATTTTTATGATGATTTTTAGAGAGAAACTTACGCATTAAAAAAATATTTCCGGTCAATTGATCATGAGAATCCATTCCGATATCGACAAAGCCAATAATATCATTAAATTCCCATGAGGGCCATTGATGATTATCTTCTTCATACATCCTTGTGTTTTCGGATATTGATTTGTAGGATTTGTTACAAGACACCTCCAACAATTTAATATATTTTTTATATGAATGACGATAGATGGGTAATTTGAAAAACTTATATATTAAAATCACAATTTTTCATGTCGAACCTAAATCATTGAACATTTACTTTCACTTTAACACTACCCTCCCCCAAATTATTCAAAACCTCAATAAATTTAATTTCGCATTCCCCTAAATTCCCCTTCAAAAGGAAACAGTTTTGCCTCAAGCGAAACTAGGGGATGTTTTTCTGACATAAAGAAAGGGCACAAGATATTGTGCCCCTACGGATAAATCTTAATGTGTGATTTTTTTGGGAGGCAAATAATTATCTGTGGTAATAACTTTCTTACCTGTCTTTTCTTCCAGTTCCCGTCTTGCTTTTTTGGCGATACTACCGCCTTTTTTGCCTGCAACTTTATTCTCTTCCATTCCAGTTGCTGTCATTGTTTCGGCTATCTGTCGAGTGGAAAGTTCGGCTAACGCCGTAAAAATAAGTTCTGCTTCGCTCATGTGGTCGCGCAGGTTCTGGGTCTTTAAGCCTTTAATGTTCTTGTGTTTTTTTACTGTTAGGTTCGTCCATTCCTGATGAATAATATTGGTCAATATTGCGTATTCCTTTTCCTTTTTGATGTCATGGTCTTTCCAATAGTCAGTGAGCTTGTTGCGGGTTTCCTGCCCCATCATCCGCTGCTGAATCCATTTTTCGCTGCGCCCATACTTTTGCCAAGTTTTCCTGGCTCTATCAAGTGATCTTGCAGGATCAGCCATATCCTGCATTCGCTCGTACCCGACTTTGGCAAGCCAGAGTTTAATTGGTTCCGCCTTTGGACTTGGTACAGACTGAATGAGACGGAGAAGGGTTTCTGGACTTGCAACATCGGTTAAATATTTTTTACCGTCTGCAGCTTTCATTTTCAGTTGGTGACAATTTGTCACCGACTCACTGCCTTCCTTCTTGAGCCGTCCTTTTAATTTATTCCAATACTTTCTGGCTGTTTGATAGTCTGGTTGATGTATCAACGCCTGTATAATGTCTACAACCGAGAAAAGCCATGTTTCCGTTTTTTCATTATAAAGTCTACGAATTTTGAAATTCTCAAAGATGGCTAACGTCTTGTCTTTCATAGTATTTTTTAAACTTCCAGCAATGCCTTTTCCTTGTGGACCAAAACTTCATCAATCTGAGCAATGTGCTGATCAGTGATTTTTTGGACGTGTGCTTCGTCTCTAAAAGCATCGTCTTCAGGCACCTGTCCATTCTTTTGCAGGTTTTTGATTTCTGCAATAGTGTCCCGTCGTATCCCTCTTATAGATATTTTGCCTTCTTCGCCTACCTTTTTCACGATATTTATTAGTTCTTTTCTTCGCTCTTCAGTAGGAGATGGAACAGGTATGCGCAATAATTTGCCGTCATTTATTGGCGTTAACCCAATATTAGCCTTCATTATTGCTTTTAGCACATCACCTATTATATTCTTATCCCATGGCTGGACAACAATAAGCTGAGCCTCGGGAACAGAAATACCCGCTACCTGATTGAGCGGCGCAGGCGAGCCATAACAGTCAACCGTAATATGCTCTACTAGGGAAGCGGATGCCCTCCCTGTTCGTATAGTAGCCAGCTCTCCTTTTACAGCTTCAACGGATTTTTGCATTTTGTCTTCAGTCTGCGAAATAATTTGCTTTAGCATTCTATTTTGCCTCCTTTACAAAAGTTCCAATATTCTCGCCCATTACAACCTTTTTAAGATTTCCCTCTTGTGCCATGTTAAAGACAACAATTGGTAAATTATTATCCATGCAAAGAGAAATAGCGGTGCTATCCATGACTTTAAGTCTCTTCGTTATTACCTCAAGATAGTCAATTGAACTAAACCGTTTTGCTTTCTTATTAGTTAGGGGATCTGAGCTGTATACTCCGTCAACTTTCGTCGCTTTAAGCACTATTTCAGCTTCTATTTCCACCGCGCGCAGGGCTGCTGCAGTATCAGTACTAAAATATGGATTACCCGTTCCTCCTGCAAAAATTACAACTCTTTTCTTCTCAAGATGTCTAACGGCTTTTCTTCTTATATATGGCTCTGCCAATTTCTGCATTTCGATTGCAGTCTGCACTCTGGTAACTACTCCTATATTCTCCAATGACCCCTGAAGCGCCAATGCATTGATCATTGTTGCGATCATTCCCATATAGTCTGCAGTAACTCTATCCATCCCGTTTTTACTTGCAGGCATTCCTCTAAATATATTTCCGCCGCCTATCACAATGGCAACTTCTACACCAAGCGCGTGTATCTCATTAATTTGTTCTGCAATAATAGCTGTTTGCTCATAGTCTATGCCAAAACCTCTCTTGCCCTTGAGAGCCTCTCCGCTTAATTTGAGCAAAATCCGTTTATATGCGGGCTTTCTCATAAGACAGATTATCCTCCGAGTTGATATCGAGTGAATCTACGAATCTTGATATTTTCTCCAAGTTTGGCTACTTTGGACATTAAATATTCGTTAACAGATAATTTACTGTCTTTAATAAACGTCTGCTGTAACAGGCAGAATTGCGAAAAGAATTTCTCCAACTTGCCATTAACTATTTTTTCAATAGCATGTTCCGGTTTGCCTTTACTTTGCTCGCTATATATTTCTCTTTCTTTTTCAATTACATCGCTGGATACATCTTCCTTAGAAATATAAGAGGGATTTGTTGCGGCAATATGCATCGCTATATTTCTGGCTAGGTCCTTGAATTCATCTGTTCTGGCAACAAAATCAGTTTCACAGTTAATCTCCACCAAGACGCCTATTTTATCTCCATGATGTATATAGGATGCAATGGTTCCTTCCATAGCCTTCCGTCCTGTTCTTTTCTTTGCGCTTGCCATCCCCTTTTTACGAAGAACATTCGTAGCCTTTTCTAAATCCCCGTCTGCTTCTATTAAAGCAGCCTTGCAATCCATAATACCTATGCCCGTTGATTCTCTTAACTTTTTAACCAAATCTGCATTTATTCCCATTATAGAAAAACTCCTTTATTTATTGTCTTTTTTTTTAATAATTACTTTCTTGATTGCCTTAGTTACCTTCTTTTCTCCGGAATCTTTCATCTCTTTAATCGGTGTCTTTTTAGCCGGTTTTTCTTTTTCTTCGACTTTTTTCTCTGCTTTTTTTTCTACCTTCTTTTCTGTCTTTCTCTCTATTTTTTTCTCTTCAGTTTTTTCTTTAGGAATATCTTTTTCTATTGCTTTCTCTTTCTTTTCCTCTTTCTCTTTGGGAATTTTCTTTTTTCCCTCAATAATCGCATCAGCCATTTTTGTAGTCAATATTGTGATTGACCTAATAGCGTCATCATTGCCGGGAATAGAATAATCTATTCTATCCGGGTCGCAATTCGTATCGATAATTGCAACTACAGGAATCCCCAATTTATTTGCTTCCAGAACAGCAATTTTTTCCTTTTGCGGATCCACTATAAATAACGCGCCAGGAAGTTCGATCATTGTCTTAATTCCGCTAAGATATTTATTAAGCTTATCTTTTTCTTTATTTAATCTGCTGACTTCTTTCTTAATTCGTGTCTCAAATTCCCCTTTTTCTTCCATTTGTTCAATTTCAATCAATCGGCTTATACTATTGCGAATTGTTTGAAAGTTTGTAAGCGTACCACCCAGCCAACGCTGATTCATATAATACGCTCCACACCTTACCGCCTGCTCGGCAATAGATATTTGAGCTTGCCTCTTCGTACCGACAAATAAAACAGATTTTCCCTGCGCGGCTAAATCTACTAAGAATTCATACACTTCATCTATCTTTTGAACGGTTTTTTCA
>DAOVHI010000090.1 GCA_030671985.1 bacterium | reverse complement strand
TATTACGCAATGTTGTAGAGCTAATAGTATGCGGAATGAGCGCAACCTTGAAACTTCCATTAGAAACTTCGGCAACTGTTAAGCTTATCCCGTCGACAGCTACAGAACCTTTTTCAACAATATATTTTGTAATCTCGTCTTTTGTTTCTATTTCAAGAATTCCATTGCCCAAAGAAACTGAGGATATGATAGTTCCCGTATTATCAATATGTCCCAGAACAAAATGCCCGCTTAATTGATCTCCTACACGTAAAGAACTCTCGATATTAACCCTGTCTCCCGCTCGCAATAAACCAAGATTGGTTCTCTGCAAAGTTTCATTAACCACATCCGCTGAGAAATTTCTTTCTTCTATTTTGGTGATAGTTAAACAAACCCCATTGACTGCGATACTATCTCCTATTTTTGAGTCCTTTATGCCTTTCGCCGCAATGCATAGCTCGCAAGACTGAGAACTCTTTCTTATTCTAACAATACTGCCTATTTCCTGAATTATTCCCGTAAACATATTTTACCAGTTCGGATATCCTTCTATCATTATATCATCTTCAAATCTTCTTGCTTTAATATTATTCAGAGAAACCGCATCCTTTATTTTATTTACTCCATTGTTTACAAAAGGAACCGGCGCCTCATTCCCACCTATTATTTTTGGACCAATAAATGCATAAATTCTCTCTACAGCCCTTTTCTCTACAAATGAAGACATCACTTTTGAGCCTCCTTCAACAAGAATGCTCGTAATGCCTTTTTTGCCTAATTTACCAAGCAGATCAGGAATATTAATCATGTTATTTTTGTCACTTTCACAACATATTATTTCAACACCCATTTGTTTCAGTTTTTCGACATTGGAGTTGGGAGCGTTTTTTGTGACTGCAATAATGGTGCGGGCAGGTTTCAAACCTGCTCCTACAGTATCCAAAATTCTTGATTTCGTCGGAATCCTTGCCCTGCTGTCCAATACTATTCTTATTGGCATTTTATCTGTAATACTGCCGCTTCTTGGGGTAA
This sequence comes from bacterium, assembly GCA_030671985.1. Classification (GTDB taxonomy): domain Bacteria; phylum JAHJDO01; class JAHJDO01; order JAHJDO01; family JAHJDO01; genus JAHJDO01. Next base: position 4,963 of record DAOVHI010000090.1, on the reverse strand, counting down.
GACGCGGATCATCATTAATAACAGTATTTAATCCGACTAGAACTGAATCAGAGATGCTTCTTAACCGGTGTACAAACCTCCTGGATTTGTCGTTGCTTATCCATTTTGAATCACCCGTTCTTGTAGCAATTTTACCGTCAATACTCATTGCGTATTTGACCGTAACGAACGGTAGTCCGGTTGTTATATGTTTGGCATAAACCTTATTAAGTTCCTTTGCCTGCTCTTCCATAACTCCGCATACAACCTGAATATTGGTTTTTTCTAATGCCCGAATACCCTTGCCGTTTACCAGTGGATTCGGATCTCTCATCCCTATCACTACTCTGCTCAATCCGCTTTTAACAATAGCAGGCACGCATGGAGGTGTTTTTTTGTTGGTATGCGCGCACGGTTCCAAATTTACATACAACGTCCCATTCCTTGCTTTTCTGCCAGCGTCTTCAATAGCGCAAACCTCTGCGTGATTCGCTCCGGAATATGCATGGTATCCTTTTCCGACTATCTGTCCGTTCTTAACAATAAGCGCTCCAACCATTGGATTAGGAGACGTATATCCCTCTCCTTTCTTCGCCAAAGCTAAAACCAGTTTCATGAATTTTACGTCTTCGTTAATCATTTAATTCCTATATCTAAACCAAAAAAACCCCGAATCTCTTCAGGGTCAAACCAGTTCATATTCTATCTTCTCCCATCCAGACTATACTGTCGGCTACGGACTCTCACCGTATCAATTCTGCTTACGCCAGAATTTGCGGGCTTTCTTCAACAAGAAGATCTACCGCCGGTAGGGAATCTCACCCTGCCCCGAAGACAAATCCATAGTAGCAAATTCAGTTTCTACTGTCAAGAATCCATGAAATCAGGAATTTCCCCTTGAGTTATAGCTCAAAAAAGTGTTAAATGTAGTTGCTCTTAACACTGAAAGGATATTAAGGAAACATGGTTAGGGAGAAGAACTGGGAAAAGATGCTTGTCGGGTTGGGACTTGACAATAAAGACGAACATAAGCGTTTTACGAAGGGACATAATTTCTTTTTGGCAGGAGGTTCGGAAGACACGCATAAGACAATGCAGGAAAAGGCAATAAAATTTAATGAATGCCTTAAAAGATGCGGAAAAACTCTTGATGAGATAAATAATAAAGAATTTCATGAGATCGCTGATAAAATAGGTCTAAAAATATCCGAAGAGAAAAACAAAAAACCAAAATCTTGAATAGTCGAATAACATTTCGCTATACAAATAACTCTACGGTTATGATCAGCTGTAGGAAAAGCCTCAACAAACGAACTATTCGATTGCATAACATGTTTAAGAATGCTCCTGAACATGTTTTTGAATCAATACTTAAGATATACACCCACTTCACAAGAAAAAGCACACGCGCTGCATGCAGGAAAACAATAAGAGATTTTATATCCCAAAATCGACATAGAATAGTATGCAAACCAAAAACTAGCAGAATCCTGCCGGATCCAATCGGCAAGATATTTAATCTTAGAGAAATCTACAACCATCTAAATATTAAATACTTTGACGGCAATCTGGATGTTCATATCACATGGTCACACAGACCCAATAAAAGACTTATGGGAACGTGGAAAGATACAGGATTAGAAAAAAACCTTATAAGAATTAATCGTCTTCTTGATACCAAAGAAGTTCCACCCTACTACATCAACTATCTTGTTTATCACGAAATGCTGCATGAGGTATTTAAACAAAGAACAATTAACGGCAGGATACAAAGGCACCCTAAAGAATTCAAAAAACTTGAACGTGATTTTCCTTTGTACCAAAAAGCAAGTAAATGGCAGAAGGAGTATCTTTCAAATTCCATAAAACAGATATCAGGTAGTTATATATGTCAATAAATTTAAAATTTTGCGGAGGGGTTGGAACAGTAAGCGGTTCTATGCATTTGGCAACTACCGATAAATCTGCAGTTCTCATAGACTGCGGCCTTTTTCATGGACATAGAGATGAGTATTATACCGTAAATTCTACGTTTCCTATCAATCCGCCGGATCTGGATTGCTGTATAATATCGCATGCCCACATTGATCATTGCGGGAATTTCCCGACACTTGTAAATAAAGGATTCAGAAAAAAGGCATATTTGACTCCATCAACAACGGAGCTCTGCCACTATATGCTGCCGGACAGCGGTCATATTCAAGAAGAAGATATAAAATACGTAAACAAGATAAACCTGCGAAGAGGACGCCCGCCAAGAGAGCCGCTTTACACAAGATACGATGCTGAAAATTCTTTGAGATATCTTTACTCTCTTGATTATCATAAGAAAGAGAGAGTGACAGAGGATATGGAGCTTACGTTCTTTGATGCAGGCCATATCCTGGGCTCTTCTATACCGACGGTTGATATTTCTGCCAATGGAAAAACAATACGTATTGCCTATGCGGTAGATCTTGGTCGTCCAAACCTGCCGTATGTCGGAAATCCCGAAATACCAAAAAATATAGATTATCTTATCGTTGAAAGTACATACGGAGGCAGAAAACATTCTCCAATAGAAGAAACGGAGAAGAAGCTCATGGAAGTTGTTAATAAGACCGTAGCACGCGGCGGAAAGATTATTGTTCCGTCATTTGCATTGGAAAGAACTCAAGAGGTCATATATTTCCTGTCGCGGCTTTTGAGAGAAAGAAAGATAAAAGAGATACCAATATATGTGGACAGTCCGCTCGCTGTGAATGTAACAAAGGTTTTTGAGAACAATAAGGATTACTTTAGCAAAGAAATACAGGACATGGATCCTCTTGCCAGTGAGAACATAACCTATATAGAGGGCGTTGAACAATCAAAGCAGCTGCATAATAAAAAAGGCCCTATGGTTATTATATCTGCGTCCGGCACGTGTGAGCACGGAAGAATTCTTCACCATTTAAAAAACAATATAGAAAAGCAATATAATACTATCGTTATTGTGGGATACATGCCTCAAAATACTCTTGGAAGAAAGATTGTTGAACATGATAAACCAACTGTCAATATTTTTGGAAGACCATATAAATTAAAGGCAGAGGTTGTTGTCGTTGATTCTTTTAGCGCGCATGCAGACAGTGATTGTCTGTTTCAGTATGTTAACGAAGCCAGAGATTCTCTCGAGAAGGTATTCATTGTCCACGGCGAACCTGAGCAATCTGAAAAGCTGAAAGAAAAACTGGTTTCGCTTAACGTTGAAAGCATGATACCTGAAAAAAATGAAACAGTGTGTCTTGGGTAGTTAGAAAGATAGCAGCTTTATTATTTCTTTGGCAAATCTCTCCGCGTTCTGAGGCCCGTTGGCCGTAACAATATTTCCGTCAACCTGAACGGGTTCCCCCGTATAAATAACTCCCTTTCGTTCAAGTTCCATCCCAAAGGTTGGAAAGGCTGTGGCTTTCTTTCCCTTCAAAACCCCAGCATTTGCAAGTATGACAGGTCCTGCGCAAATTGCGCAAAGTAATTTGTTCCTTGAACAAGTTTCTCTTGCTATATCGTGAGCTATTCCGCTGTCAAAATAACACTCAGCTCCCGTCCCCCCTACAAAAACAATAGCATCATAATTCTCTACTCTTATATCCTCAATCAACATATCCGGCTTAATTTTTATACCCAACTTACCTCTTGCCTCTTCAAGTGACGTACTTGCAATATGAACCGTTGCACCCGATTCCTCAAAAACAGATTTAGGAACCGAAAGCTCCTCGTCCCTGAAATTCACAGACGCAATAATCATTACAATTTTCTTCATCACACACTCCTAAAAATAATGATACACGAAATCCACATTTCCTTGTATTATATTGCAAATGTAGAAGTTAACAAGAATTATCTTGCTGGAATCTTTAATTATTATGGTCATATGTAAGGGGCTATATTTCAACATCTGATTGACACAGAAGAATAAAATAGCTGATTTAAGCCGTTAAATCTTCTTCTTCAACTCATCAAGTTTCTTAAGAGCCTGAAGCGGAGTCATGTTTTCTGTATCTAAATCTTTTATCTCATCTACGACAGGATTATCTACTTGAGTAAAGAATGTAAGTTGGGCAGGTTCTTTTGATGCGAATTTTGGAAGACCCTGTTCTGAAATTGTCTCATTTTCCAAATTAACCAGAATATCCTTCGCCCTTTCTATCACTTTCTTGGGCAGGCCTGCAAGAGATGCTACATGAATGCCATAGCTTTTATCTGTTGGCCCTTCAACAATCTTGTGAAGAAAAACGACTTCATTATTCCATTCCTTTACTGAAACATTATAATTCTTTGCTCTTTCCAATGTGAGAACCAGTTCTGTCAGTTCATGATAGTGAGTGGCAAAAAGAGTTTTTGCGCTGACTTTTGGATTATTGTGTATATATTCCGCAACTGCCCACGCAATGCTAACACCATCAAAGGTACTTGTGCCTCTGCCTACTTCGTCAAGTATCACCAAACTGCGCGGAGTGGCATTGTTGAGTATATTTGCCACTTCATTCATCTCTATCATAAATGTACTCTGTCCTTTTGTCAGATCATCTGATGCGCCGACTCTGGTAAATATTCTATCAACCGTACCGATCTTTGCGCTTTTCGCAGGCACAAAGCTGCCAATCTGCCCCATGAGAACAATGAGAGCAACCTGTCTGATATAGGTTGACTTGCCTGCCATATTCGGTCCTGTGATTACAAGTATCTGCTGAGCTGAATTGTCAAGATATGTGTCATTCGGAACAAATTTATCTCCAATATCCAATCTCTCAAGAACCGGATGTCTGCCGTCAATAATCTCTATAACATCGGAATCTGTAATCTCTGGTCTTACATAATTGTTTTGAATAGCCGCTAACGCTAACGAACTTACTGAATCCAGCATACCAATGGTGCGCGCTATTTTTTGAAGTCTGACAGTTTCACATGCAGTCTGACTGCGAACATCGGTAAAAATCTTATATTCCGCTTCATTAATTCT
>DAOVHI010000072.1 GCA_030671985.1 bacterium | reverse complement strand
ATGAATAGATGATGAAATACAATATAATATTAGCGTCGAAGTCAAAGAGACGTTCAAAGATACTTAAGGAATGCGGAATACCTCACGAAGTTGTTGTAAGCAGCGTTCATGAAAAGATGGATCATAAAAAGGGTGCGGAGTTTAACGTTCTGTATAATGCCCGGATCAAGGCAGAAAAAGTAGCGGCTGGATATAAGGAAGGTTATATCGTCGGAGCGGATACTCTTGTTTTGTTAGAAAAACGTCTCATCGGAAAACCAAAGACAAGAAAAGAGGCAATATCTCTTCTCAAGTCGTTCTCAGGAAAGACAGTCTTTGTCTACACCGGTCTTTGCGTAATAGACGCCAAAAGAGGTAAATCGGAAGAAGCAGTTGATATGTCAAAGATTCATGTCAAAAGGCTCTCGCTTGAAAAGATAAACAAGTTTGCGGCAATAGCCGGACACAATGACAAGGCAGGCGGTTTTTCAATAGAAGGACCAGGAACATTTATATTCGATAATATAGAAGGTTCGTTCTATAATATACTTGGACTGCCAATGATGAAACTTGACGAACTTTTTGAAAAATTAGGTGTCGATCTTTTAGGAGAAGGAATTGCCAAAAAATAAGAACTCTACAATGTTACACGGAAGAAATTCGGTTTTCGAGAGATTAAAGACAAATCCCCGCTCCATAAAAAAAATCTTTCTGCAGGATAATTTCAATGTGCCTCATATAGAAAAATTAATAAAAGAGAACTCCGTTCCTTCTGAACGCCTGCCTCGTCAGAGACTGGAGAGAATCAAACATACCAAGGATCTTCAGGGCATAATTGCCAGTGTGAATAAATTTGAATATGTGCCTTTTGATGATTTATTGGATTTATCTAAAGACAAGCAATTAACACTTCTATTCCTCGACAGGATAAACGATCCTCACAATTTAGGAGTCATTATCCGCACCGCCGCTTGTTTTGGCAGGCTTGCCATTATTATTCCAAAATTTGAGGCCTGCGAAGTGAATGAAACAGTTCAACATGTTGCTTCGGGAGGAGAAAATTATGTACAGATATCAATGGTAACAAACCTTTCCGACGCCATAATTGACGCAAAGGCTTCCGGATACTGGATAATGGGAACTGTTATTGCTGATGATTCTAAGGACATAAACAAAGTTGACTTCCCTTTTCCTCTTGGTATTGTGTTGGGATCTGAAGGAAAAGGTATTCGCCATGGATTGCAAAAACACCTTGATATAAAAGTTCGGATTCCAATGAACGGAGCCAAACTTTCATTCAATGTTAATATAGCCTGCGCTATTCTTTGCCATGAGATATCAAAGCAAAGGATGGATAAAAAGGAGGAATGTTATGAGCAGTAAAAGAAGTTTTAGTTTTGATGAAACAAAAAAAATCGCTCTTGCGCATCTTAATGAGTTTCCTGATTATTATGACAGATTGGAAAAGATGGAAAAAGAGGCTGAGGATTATTGGGAAAAGTCCACAAATCCTTAATTTCCTGTTATAATAGCAGCCTAGTTAACATTTATGAGGTGAATAAAAATGGAAAAGGGGCTGAAAAAAGAACTTACTCTTTTAGATGTTTTTTGCGTGGCAACCGGAGCAATGATTAGTTCAGGTCTCTTTATACTGCCAGGATTAGCTTTTGCCAAGGCAGGTCCGGCAGTTATTCTATCTTATATGATAGCAGGGATTTTTTGCCTTCCCACACTTTTAAGCATGGCAGAATTAACTACGGCAATGCCTAAAGCAGGAGGAGACTACTTTTATATTATGAGAGGGTTCGGTCCTCTTTTGGGGACTTTGGCCGGTTTCAGCACATGGTTCTCTTTGAGCCTGAAGGGAGCATTCGCTTTAATAGGTATGGGAGCTTATTTAAGTATAATAACTCCCCTATCTTTAAATGTTATTGCCTTTTGGCTGTGTGTATTTTTTATTGGTTTAAATTTAATAGGAGTGAAAGAAGCAGGAAGATTTCAAGTATTTTTAGTCTTAGGACTTTTAGGAATACTTCTTATTTATACCGTTTGGGGGATAAAAACAGTTAATACTCTGAATTTTTCGCCATTTTTTTCTAAAGGATTGGGTTCTATGTTCGCTACAGCAAGTTTTGTTTTTATCTCTTACGGCGGTTTAACTAAAGTGGCTGCTTTGGCTGAAGAGACAAAAAATCCAGGCAGAAATTTACCATTGGGGATGATTCTTTCTCTCGTTGTAACCTCTATTTTTTATGCTTTTGTTATCTTTGTAACTATAGGGGTTTTAAATCCAGACGGCCTAAAAGGTAGTCTTACTCCGATCTCGGACGGGGCAGGAGCCTTTGGCGGAGATGTTTTTAAAATCGTTGTAAGCATAGGTGCGTTTTTGGCCTTTATTTCTACTGCTAACGCAGGGATTATGACTGCATCAAGATACCCTTTGAGTATGAGCAGAGATAAACTTCTACCCGCTGTTTTTCAAAAAATAAGTTCCAAATTCAAAACACCTTATATTGCTATTTTCCTCACCGGCGCTTTTATGATTTTTGCTATTTTGTTTTTCAGATTGGAATTACTGGTTAAAGTTGCTTCAAGTATATTAATTTTGCTTTATATCCTGGCTAATCTAACTGTGATTTTATTTAGAGAAAGTAAAATCTTAAGCTATAGGCCAAGATTTTATTCTCCTTTCTATCCCTATTTGCAAATCTTAGGGGTACTGGGAGGAGGATTTCTTTTAATAGAGATGGGAACATTTATTGTTTTTCTGACCGTGATTTTTCTTCTATTAGGATTTATCTGGTATAAAGTCTATGCCCAGAAAAGAGCGGCGCAGGATTCCGCTTTGATTTATGTTTTGGAAAAGCTGACAGTTAAGGATAAAGAATTAGCCTCAGATAATCTTCTTACAGAGCTTAAGGACATTGTTATTCGAAGGGAGGGTATTATAGGTGAGAAGTTCTATAAGCTTGTTGAAGAAAGTATGGTTTTGGATATAGAGACGCCTTTAAAGCTGGAAGCTTTTTTTAAAGAAGTTTCGGATGATTTGGGCAAGAGCCTAAATTTAAATCCCGAAGATCTCTTCAATAAGTTTATAGAGAGGGAAAAAGAATCAAGCACGGTGATAGAGAAGGGATTAGCCATCCCTCACATCGTTGTTAGCGGCAAGAATATTAACAGGTTGGTTTTGGTTCGGGCACAAGCAGGAATTATTTTCCCAAAAGATCAATTAATTCATATCGCCTTTGTTCTTGTGGGTTCTTCTGGTGAGCGTGTTTTACATCTGAAAATTCTGGCGGCGATTGCTATGATCATCCAAAGTCGCGACTTTGAAAAGAAGTGGCTTGAGGCAAAAGGCGAGGAGGAATTGAAACACGTTATCCTCCTGGCTGAGAGAAGGAGAGGTTAAAGAAGTGGAAGAAGAAAGTGGATGTAAATATGTCTGTAATTCTTTAAATAAAAAGGAGATGACTAATGAAAATAATTTCAATAATCTTTTTGTTAGGAATAATTATTCTATCAAGTGTATATATGGAGGCTGCCAATATGTCTGAACAAATAGTAGTATTAGAAACTAACCAGGGGATAATCGAAATTAAGCTAATGCCTGATATAGCCCCCAAGGCCTGTGAGAATTTTCTTGGGCTTGTAAAAAGCGGCTATTATGACGGCATTATCTTCCACCGTGTAATCAAGGGCTTTATGATTCAGGGCGGAGACCCTATCGGAACAGGTAGAGGCGGCAAGTCCATTTGGGGTAAGCCATTTAAAGACGAAGTGTGCAAGGAAGTTGGATTTGATAAGCCCGGACTTTTGGCTATGGCTAATGCCGGTCCAAAGACAAACGGCAGTCAGTTTTTCATCACCGTAGCCAAGACACCATGGTTGAATATGCGCCACACGATTTTCGGTGAGGTAATATCAGGTTATGATATTGTCGAGAAAATAGAAAACACACCCACGAGACAAGGTAACAAGCCTACTACTGAACAGAAAATTATCAAGGCCTACTTAAAGAAATAATTCAAACTTTAAATTATTTGTTCGATAAAATCGTAGGAGCGAACTATGAAAATCCATATTAAAACCTTCGGCTGTCAGATGAATAAACATGATTCGGAGGCGGTTGTTGGATTGTTGATGGAGCATGGGTATGAAATTACGGAGAACAGGAATGATGCGAATGTCTTTCTGGTAAATACTTGTTCTGTGAGAAAGCATGCGGAAGATAAGGTGTACAGCATGCTTGGGGAATTGAGGAAACTTAAGAAGAAGAAGAACAGGATTGACTCTATTGTTGGAGTTATGGGCTGTATGGCACAGAAAGATAAAAATGGGATCTTTAAACGCGCCCCAAATGTAGATTTTGTATGCGGTACGCATAATTTCCATAAAATACCTGAAATAATAAAATCTGCAATTGAGCAAAAAACTAAAATAAATCTGACGGATATGGATAAACAGGTTTTCGTCTCCCCTACTCTATCTTCCAGAGAGAACAAGAGTGCTGCATGGGTTTCTATAATGAGAGGATGTAATAATTTTTGTTCATATTGTATTGTGCCGTATGTAAGAGGCAGAGAAGTTTCCAGACCTTCAAAGGATATTATTAGAGAAATCAAAGAACTTGTTCACGCAGGATATAAGGAAATAACACTTCTCGGACAAAACGTTAATTCATACGGCAAAGGACTGAATAAAAATATTGATTTCTCCGATTTGCTTGAACTGGTTCATGAAATAAAGGATATTGAACGAATACAGTTTGTAACGTCTCATCCTAAAGACATTTCCTTGAAACTGATTAATGCCTTAGCGAATCTGGAAAAAGTGAGCAGATATCTGCATTTCCCCCTGCAATCAGGCTCAGACAAGATCCTTCGTCTAATGAATCGCGGTTATACGTTATCTCAGTATCTTGATATAGTTAATAAATTGAGAAAGAGAATACCTGATATCAGACTTGGAACTGATATTATTGTTGGATTTCCAGGAGAGAAAGAAGAAGATTTTGACCAAACCTGTCAGACGATGAAAGAGATAGAGTTTGCTCAAGCCTATATGTTTAAGTATTCTCCACGTGATGGAACAACAGCGTTCAAGCTAAAAGATGATGTTACTCCGCAGGTTAAAAAAGACAGACTAAACAAGATAATAAATCTACAAAAACTTGTCAGTCAGAAGAAAAAAAAGTAGTCCGTCGTCTTACTTCCCCATCCCTATTTTTTGAGCAACCTGAAAGACTTTTCCTTCTGTCTTTATGGAAGGAGCAATAATGATATCCGTTAACTGCATTTCTTTTATGTTTCTGGCGCCGAGATTGCCCATTGAAGTTTTTAAAGCGCCTGCAAGATTTTGTGAACCGTCATCAAGATCTGCAGGACCGACAAGTATTTGTTTTAGAGAACTTGTTGTACCTACTTTTATTCTTGTCCCTCTAGGTAGATTAGCATGAGGAGTTGCCATGCCCCAATGAAACCCTCCGCCAGGAGCTTCTTTTGCGCGCGCCAGAGCAGAACCGATCATTACCGCGTCGGCGCCGCATGCAAATGCTTTGGCAATATCTCCACCCAAAGACATGCCCCCGTCAGTAATGATAGAGACGTATCTTCCTGTCTGCTTATAATAAAAGTCTCTTGCGGCAGCGCAGTCACATGTAGCGGTAACCTGAGGAACACCTATTCCCAGCACTCCTCGTGTAGTACATGCCGCTCCCGGTCCTATTCCAACAAATATTCCTGCCGCGCCCGTAGCCATAAGCTCAATAGCCATAGAGTAGGTAACACAATTGCCTATTATTACGGGGATTTTCATATTCTTGCAGAGCTGTGTGAAATCAACTGTTTCATATTCACTGGATATATGTTTTATTGATATAACTGTTGACTGCACAACAAACATATCTGCACCTGCTTCTTCTGCCAGCTTTCCAAAGCGTTCGGCTCTCTTTGGAATAGACGATACTGCGCATAACGCTCCTGCTTTTTTAATCTCTTTTATTCTTCTGACGATTAAATCTTCTTTTATGGGTTTGTTATAGATGCCTTGAACAAGTTTCGTAGCCTCCTCGGGGGTTGATTTTGAAATGTCCGCCAGAATTGATTCAGGTTCTTCATATCTTGTCTGAATACCCTCCAGATTCATAACGGCAATTCCACCGAGTTTTGACATCTCAATTGCAAGCTTTGGATCAACCACACCATCCATTGCAGCTGCCATGATTGGAATACTTAGCTTTATACTTCCTATCTCACAATTTATATCCACATCGTTTGGATTAACAGTTAAATTTCCCGGCACAAGCGCTATTTCATCAAATCCATAAGACCTTCGCGCTTTTCTTCCCCTTCCAATCCACATACCCATCTAATGTCTCCTTTATGCTCTAGTTTTATTTTACAGCCATTCTATTTAAACATCACTTAAAAGTCAATCACGCATTATTTTTTCTCTTTCCCTGAGCCCTCAACATGGAGATTTCATCTCTGATTTCTGCTGCTTTTTCAAACTCAAGATTTTCAGCCGCTTTAACCATTTTTTTCTCCAGTGCTTTCATATCCAACATTTTCATTTTTCTAACATAAGAGACTTTTTTGTCTTTACCTGTTAATGTCGTTCGCCTTATTTCTTTTTGGATGGTCTTAGGAGTAATCCCGTGCTCTTTATTGAATTCTATTTGAATTTTTCTCCTGCGTTCGGTCTCCCCTATTGCTTTTTTCATTGACATGGTTGTCTCATCTGCATACATAATAACCGTACCTGCCACATTACGCGCAGTTCTTCCAATCGTTTGAATAAGAGATGTTTCTGAACGCAAAAATCCCTCTTTATCTGCGTCTAATATTATTACCAATGAAACTTCAGGAAGGTCAAGTCCCTCTCTAAGCAAGTTTATTCCAACCAGAACGTCGAATTTTGCGAGTCTAAGATCGTGCAATATATCAACTCTTTTTATTGTGTCAATTTCAGAATGCAGGTATCTAACACGTATTCCATGTTGATTTAAATATTCAGCCAGATCTTCCGCCATACGTTTAGTCAAAGTTGTAATAAGCACCCTCTCCTTTTTGGCAACTCTTTTCTGAATTTCTTTCATAAGATCTTCTATTTGATTTTCTGTAATTTCCTTGCCTCCGATTAAAATAAATAGGCCAAAATCCAAATCTTTTTCAATAAGATCCCTTATTTCTTTACCAAGTAATACTATTTTTCCATCT
>DAOVHI010000124.1 GCA_030671985.1 bacterium | reverse complement strand
CCCTTGGTCATGAGCGTTTCTATTACCAGCTTCCAGGCAGGCAATTGTCCGCTGTGATGTGCCGCCACAGCCAAGTGTTCAAGATGCCACCTCTGCCTGTGGTTTGCAATATGGGAATTTTGCAAAGTTAGTTTTTCTATCCTTTCGGCAAGATGTTTTTCATGTTCAGGATTTTCAGGAGGGATATCTGCGCATATATCAAGGGCTCTGTCACAATCAGCTCGGGATTTAAGAAACTTATAACACCGCTAAGCGCAGTTGCCAGATATTGGGCAGTTTTTCTCCATATTTCAATTGCAAGCATATCTCCCGATGTTGCAGCTTCATAAACAATCTTAGGTGTTACTTTGCTCAAATCTCCTCCAACCAGTTTTGGAATTATGCTTTCTTTTCCCTGTGTGAGTTTTTCAACGGTTCTTTTTATTATTCTATCTCTGCCGATATAACTTTCAAGGCATGCCCTTCCACCGCATATACATTTCGGTCCGTCAACATTTACAGGAATGTGCCCGATTTCTCCTGCACTAAGCGAGCTTCCGCGATAAATATTCTTATCTATTATTATTCCTCCGCCAACACCCGTGCCTAGAGTCAAGCATACAATATTTCGCGCATTTCTTCCTGCGCCGCACTTTAACTCGCCATACGCCATGACATTAACATCATTATCGATAGATGTTGGAATATCCAGAGCAGACTCAACGTATTTTCTCATATGCACATTCTCAAATCCTTTGATATTCGTTAATCCACGAATTATTCCTTTTTCACTATCTACAAGACCTGGAGTTCCTATGCCAATGCCTGTTATTTTCGATTTGTTTTTTCCTGTCTTAATTAGAAGCTTTTCAATAACATCAACAATTTGTTTTAATACGATGTCTTTGCCACCCCTTGTATCTATTACAATTTTCTCTAAGATTTTGCCGTCTAAGTCCAGTAAAGCTGTTTTTAGATTTGTCCCGCCAAGGTCTATCCCAATTAAAAAAGGTTTATTCATAATATCCTCCTTATTTTATGTCTAAAGCGAACTACAAACTGAATAATAATGCAAATAATCATAAAAACTATGCACATGGAATATGCTCCGGAGCCAGAAAATATTTTTGCCATAATTCCGCCCAAAAGTGTTCCAAGTAACGTTCCACTTGTTAAAACAGCTTCATGGAAACCTGTTTTTTCCCTTTTCGCGCTTCGCGCTTGTGCACTGTAGAATAAACTTGAAGAATATAAAAAGCCAACGGATACTCCTATTAGAGAGAAAGCTAATATCCACCACATAACATTACTAGATAAAATAAGTGTTATAAATCCAAACACCAGTATAAGCTCATAGAAAAACAAATGCGAGAATGAGTATTGCCACTTGTGATTTAGTCTGAGAATAAAAAATATTACAACCTGAAATATTCCCAAAACCGCTCTGAGTGAACCTATGATTAATGGAGACACACCAGCGTCTACGGCAAATTTTGGGAAGAGCCAGACTATAACTCCCATAGAAAAGAACACAGCAAATACACCCATCCATGCGAGTATCAGAAAGAATTTGGATCGCGGTTGATCACTTTGCTTATTTTGAGCAGCACATTCTACTATCGGATCAGTTAATTTATTATGGATATGTCCGGTTACAAGATATATTCCTATAAAACTTAATATCAAATTGATAGTAAATAACATTTTAATATTCATGAAGGAAATGATGACCCCGCCCATAAAACAGCCAATAACCACTGCAGACCCCCATGCAACATTAAATTTTTGAAGGCTGTGAGTAGTTTGGGCAGAATCCAATCCGATAGTTATATGGGATTGATATGTAGGCCAGAACATTGACAAAACTATACCCATTAATCCGCATAACATGATGATAGTTGGAATATTATTGAATAGCAGAAATCCGAGTATTATAAAAGGATATATAATGGAAACAGACAGAATAGCAGTTCTTTTATTGATGCGGTTAGACAGTAAACTATGAAGTATACATAACGGTGCGTAAAAGATCGAAAAAACGCCTCCTGCCAGACCGAGAATAAAAGGATTACTGACTCCTAAATCAATTATGCGAAGCGGGATCGCAATAAAAAGACTTGCGCCGATAAAAGCATATATAAAAGGGATTATGAATATATTTATCATTTAAATTTTCTCTCGGTCAGTATGCCAACTACGGCATACACTGTCAACAAGAGAATCTGGTTGTTTTTAAAGGGCGAAAATGGTATTTTGCTTTTGAGTCCATGAGACTATAAGAGGAGATAGCTAATGTTTGAAATGCTAAAAGATGATATACGGGCCGTATTTGATAGAGATCCTGCGGCAAGGAATATATGGGAGGTTTTGACATATGCCGGACTTCACGCAATTATCTGGTACAGGGCTGCTCATTATCTTCATGAAAAAGATATGCCGTTCTTCCCAAGACTTATGTCCCAAATAGCCCGCTTTTTTACAGGAATTGAGATTCATCCCGGCGCAGAAATAGGCAAAGGGGTTTTTATTGATCACGGTATGGGAGTTGTAGTTGGAGAGACAACGATTATTGGGGATAATGTAACCTTATTTCAAGGTGTTACTCTTGGCGGCACAGGTAAGGAAAAGGGTAAGAGACATCCCACGCTTGCTAGCAGCATTGTTGTTGGTACAGGAGCAAAGATTCTTGGGAATATTACAATTGGCAACAACGTAATGGTTGGGGCTAATGCCGTGGTGCTGAAGGATGTGCCTTCGGACTGCACGGTCGTTGGCATTCCCGGGAGAATAACGCGGAAGAAGGGAAAAAAAGTTACAGGTATAAGTCTTGACCACACAAATCTGCCGGATCCAATCGCAGAAAAAATTAAACATCTGGAGAAGGTGATAAATGAATGGAGGAAGGATGCTTAGAGTTTATAATACGCTTGCAGGCAAAAAAGAGGAGTTTCACTCACTCGTTCCAGGCAAAGTCAGCATGTATAACTGCGGCCCTACGGTGTATGACTATTTTCATATAGGAAATGCGAGGAATTTTATTGTTTTTGATGTAATAAGGAGATATCTTGGGCACAAGGGATATGAGGTTAAATTTGTTCAGAATATTACGGATATTGACGATAAGATTATAAACAAGTCAAAAAAAGAGAAAGTTTCTGCTGAGCACGTAGCTAACAAGTATACGAATGCTTTTTTTGAGGATTTGGGAATTCTTGGCATTTCAAAGCCTGATATATGTCCAAAGGCAACTGACCATGTTTCTGATATTATTTCTTTGATTAAAAAACTTATGGATACAGGTTTTGCGTATTCGGTTGATGGAGATGTATTTTTTGAAGTGAGCAAATTTTCTGATTATGGTAAATTGTCGAAACGTCCTCTTGATGAGATGAAACAGGGCGCAAGGGTGGAGATAGACGAGCGCAAGAAGTCACCCCGCGATTTTGCTCTGTGGAAAAGCGCTAAACCTGATGAACCGAGCTGGGACAGTCCATGGGGTAAGGGCAGACCGGGATGGCATATTGAATGTTCTGCAATGAGCATGAAATATCTTGGGGAAATATTTGACATACATTCCGGCGGGCAGGACCTGATCTTTCCTCATCATGAAAACGAAATAGCCCAGAGTGAGGCAGCAACAGGCAGGCCATTTGTTAAGTATTGGCTTCACAACGGTTTTCTAAATATAGATGGAGAGAAGATGTCCAAGTCTCTTGGTAATTTCTTTCTAGTAAGGGACATACTTAAAAAGTTTAGTCCTCAGGTTGTGCGATATTTTATGATATCTGCTCATTACCGCAGTTCACTTGATTTTAGTGAAGGAAGCATGAATGAATCTGGGAAGGCTCTTGAGAGAATAGAAAATTGTTTCGACAATATTAAAGAAAATGTGGAAAATTTAGATGCTCCTAAAATACACACTCGTAGCGAATGGCTGAACAAGTTTGAGAAAGCTATGGACGATGATTTCAATACAGCATCTGCTCTTGGAGTTGTATTTGATTTAATAACTGAAATTAATGGCTTAATAGCAGGTGAAGGCAAGGACTCTGCTAAATTGAAACATGATATTCTTAATCTGGAAACATTTTGTTCTTTGCTTGGGAT
>DAOVHI010000067.1 GCA_030671985.1 bacterium | reverse complement strand
TTTAAGTCTGCGTTTAGGCACAAAAAAATAACACATTACAAAAAACACTCCAAATCCCAGAGCAATGGGTCTTGTAAGCGCTGAGAGTCCCAAAAACACACCCGCCAAACATGACGACCGATAGGAACCTGTTTTTATAAATCTGATTAAATACAATAAAGACAAACAAGAGAGAAAAACAAACAAAATTTCAGTAAGAACATATGCGCTATAGAAAACATAAAACGGATAAAACACAGAAATGCTGACCGACATCGTCGCAACTCTTTTAGAAGCAATCTCTTTGCCAATTAAATAGGTAATGACAGGAATCAGAGAACTTATACAAACCTGAAAAATTCTTGCCGGCCAGTAACTTGTTCCGAATAATTTAAAAATTCCGGCAAGAATAAACGGAAAAAGAGGAGCTCTGCTTGCCAAAAGATTTGAATCAGGCAGCATGTTGAATCCACTACCTGAGGCAATGTTTTTCGCAATCAGAATGTACTGAGCCGCATCTCCAAAAAGAGAATGTTCTATGTGTAGTATGCTCTGTTTAAAAAAATACAGATATATAAATCTGACAATAAGGGAAAATAAAAAAATGCAAAGCATAAAAAGATGTCTATGTTTGTTATCTGACATTATCTTTATTATATCTGCCTTTGATTTGGTTTATTTTCAACTTTATGATTTCTAATAAAATAGCAGGGCTGTCGAGAATGCTCAATTTACTACCCGTTTTGTCATTCCATACTACAGGTATTTCCTTTATGGAATATCCATTCTTCTGTGCAATAAGCAATAGCTCTACATCAAAGCAATATCCATAGAGAGTTTGTTCTTTGCAAATTGCTTTAGCTGCATTAGCTTTAAATCCTTTAAACCCGCATATAGAGTCAATAAAATCACTGATTATAAATCTTATGACAATCGCATGAAATAATGGTCCCAACTTACTTCTTAACCAAGTCTGTGGTGTTTCTATACTCGCCCCTTTAATCTTTCTTGAACCTATAACCATATCTGTCCCTTCTGTTAATTTATTGAGCAGTTTCTGGATATATTTAGGTTTAACAGCCATATCAGCATCAGAGAATAAAACATATTTTCCCTCTGCCTTTTCCATGCCTCTTTTTATAGAATATCCCTTTCCCATATTCTTTAAGTTTCTAAATATCTTTATAAAATCATATCTAGTGCTGTAATCAGTCAACAAATTCCATGTATTATCATTGCTTCTATTATCCACTATTATTATTTCATACGTATAACACTGCCTGCCTAAATACGCGATGAATTCATCAAGTGTGTCTGTTATTCTCCTCTCCTCATTATAAGCAGGTATGATAACAGATAGAAATATTTTTTTATGCATTTTCCATTTTGCCACTTTGTGCCTTTTTGTGTTAGTATACTCAAAATAATATTTAGCTTCAATCTTATTATCCAAAAAATTCGAGGTAAAAAAAAGCTCGGGAATACAAAATGACAGAATTCAAAAAGTCAGAAATAAGTAGAATTTTCGTCGTAGCATTATCTTTACTAATACTTATTTCTGCGTATGTATATATGAGAGGGATAAGATTTGGACTGCCATCTCAAGCCTTAAACACTCTATATTTCACGAACAAGGACAGTATTCAAACGACAATGGCAAAGATTAAGAGCTATACTCCGGAAGCAACATGGAAAGGAATGAGAGTGCATTTAGCCTACCATCCCGAAGAAGCAAGGAAAAAAGCACATAGAAATCTGTACAATCCTGTAAGAAGTTATCACCCTGACGAGTATTATCTGATAAAAAGCTTATCTACTATGAATCCAAAAAAATTAAATTTTAATCCTAATCAGTTTGTAGTTGGTGGAGCATATCTATACGTGATAGGTTTTTTGTTTTTTTTGCTTTCAAAATTTAATTTAATTGCTGTTACTTCTGATCTGACTTTTTACTTTCTTCGCCCTGAAGAGATTGCTAAGTTTTATATAGTTGGAAGATTTGTAACAGCGTTATATGGGATCGGGATTGTTGTTTTAAGTTACTTTATATTTAAAAAGACGTTTAAAAATAATATTGGTTCATTTATAAGTAGTCTCTTAGTTTTATTCACGCCTCTAATGTTATTAAATGCTCACTATATGTATGTTGATATTCCTGGTTTATTTTGGATAATGGCGTGTCTGTTTGTTACGGTCAAATTCATTGAAAGATTTTCTTTTAAAAAAGTTTTCTTAGCAGGCCTATTCTCTGGTCTTGCCTGTGGAACGAAGATAACATTTGGCGCGGCACTAATAATACCCATAATCGGAATTCTTCTGAGTTATAAAAATTTAAGAAGATTGTTTAAAGGGCTTGTCCTAACTATTACTGCGTTCTTGCTATTCTTTTTTGTAACAAACCCTTATTTCTTCATAACGTTCCCCAAACCTTTAGTAGCCCTGAGTGAACATACAGGATTGTCTTTTAGTTGGAAGTTCTATATTTCCAGCTTAAAATATGGTATGGGTATTCCTCTTTTTATTTTTACTTTAATTGGTAACTTAATTACAATACTGTTTCTTAGAAAAAACAAACTCTTTGAAAAAAGAGTGGTTTTGCTTTTCTTATCATGGATAGTTTTTTTCTTTGTTTTTGTATCTTTATTTTCTAAGGTATTTTCGAGATATATTCTTCCTGTTGTTCCTCTGCTTATTATTCTTGGATGCAGTGGATTGTTTGAACTATTAAATAGGTTAAAATCCGCAAAAAAGCATATCGGCTATTCTATAATCATTTTTGTTTTGTTATTTACATTCTGTTATGGAATGAGCTATGAAAAACTTTTGATGGACAAAAATATACGTACTGAAGCAGGAGAATGGATTGCGAAAAATATAAAACAATCCTCAACAATTGGAATGACTGAGATTCCATGGCAATATCAAATACCGCCAATAGATGAAAATAGGTGCAAATTGGTTATAGTTGGCAATGATTATTCTGCATTACAGAAGAAAAAACCTGACTATTTTATAACATCAAACATACAGTATGTATTCAACCCTTTACCAGAATTCTTTAATAATTTATTCGCATCTCAGGACTATGAAATATGCAAGGTGTTTTACAAACCTCTTTCATTTTTGGGAATTAAATTCAACCAGTTTGACGCATCAGAGGATTTCTGGTATATAAATCCAATTATAGTAGTGCTAGAACACAAGGAATCGGAATAAAAGTAGAATTTATTTTTTAGCCACACATAGTAAAGAAAGACCAAAAGGAAGTTTCGCTTTCTTTACTAATTGGGTTTCAATGCTGTAGAGTTCAGTGAAAATTTGATTTAAAAAAATCGGCACGGAACCAGTATCTGAAGTTGTCACAGATTTAGTAACCAATTTTTTAAATTTGCGATAAATAAAAACAAACGGAAAGAGAAAAAAGTTGCTATAATTAATCTTTGATATTTTAAATCCCGCAAAAGTCACTTTTTTCTCTAATTCTATAAAAGTATATCTTCTTTTATGACCTAAGGATATATCGTGAGAACTGCATAAATTAGGAAAAGCAGGAGTAGTAATTATTGCCAAACCACCCTTCTTTAAGACCCTCCTGATTTCTCTTAGAGCCAATGTATCATCTTCTATATGTTCAAGTATATCTAAAGCAGTAACTAAAGAAAATGTTTCATCAGGAAACGGCAGAGAAGTAGCTGAGCCAAGAAATAGAGAATTGAGACCGCGCCCTTTACAAAAAGAAAGTGCGTCATGGGAAATATCTAATCCACTTGCTAAACCATATTTGTTCAACATTTTTAAAACAATTCCTGTGCCACATCCAATATCTAATATTCTATTATCTTTCTTGGAAACGAATTTTTTGAGTAACCCAGAAACTATTTTCCGTTTTCCCACATACCACCAGTGTTTTTCTTCTATTTCAAACATCTTCTGATATTCAAGAAAATTCATTTTCTAAATTTACCTTTAATGTTTGATGAGAATTTTTATTAGAGTTATTAACATTCTTAATGAGTTAGATAATAGATGCACTTTACTCTGAGAGCAATTAATCCAATGAATAGGAATTTCTTTAACTGAATAACCAAAACCTTTCTCTTCATTATAGGCTGGAATAACGATGGAGATTCCAATCATTTCTTTTGCCCCATTTCTCCCTAAATTTATAAACATTGCTTAATGTTCTTATCTAAACAAGCAAATTGCGACTTGATCTGACGTATCTTTTGCCACAATCTTAAACGTAAGTGTAATAGCTTTATAAACTAAAATCAAGAAATAGCACCTAGAACTGTCAGTTTACTGCATTACAAGGTAGTTTAATATCTTTTTTATCCAAAAATAAACTTTTTTCTTGACATTTGTGTATTTTGATGTTAGAATTTCGCACGTGAGTGAAATAATGACCATAAAAGAGCTGGCAGGTTACATTAAAATGAATGCGAGAACAGTTTATAAACTTGTTAATAATGCGGAGATTCCTGCCGTGAAACTTTCAAATCAGTGGCGTTTTAAGAAAGAAACAATAGATGAGTGGCTTGAAGCGCAAATGTATAAAAATGTGAGGAGGTGAAGTAAGTGTATATATGTGAAATATGCAAAAATGGTGTGGACTCAGTATATTTTAAAAACAGCAAGGAAGTCTGTGAAAAATGCTACAGAGGATATGAAGTAAAAACAGACAAAACGCAGACTATTTCCTCGCCTATAGAAGAGCCTGCTGAATCAGTTGCTGTTGCAGTAAACTAAAATGGTTCAAACTGCTAAAGTTGAAATACAGGAATAGGATCTCGTTTATGCCGTGAGCTTGATATCATACTGGTTATTTTATTGAGTTTTTGACTGTCTATATTCGTGGTGTTATTATTTTCGATTGCCCTTAGAATACTGTCCGCTTCGTTATATAAAACACCCATTTCATCTTCATCAAATTGGTTTGGCAACAGGCCTGCAGACGGTCTTCTTGCTATAATCTCTGCCGGTATGCCCAGCTCTTTTGCCAACTGCCTTACCTGAGTTTTTAACAAGCCACCCAGAGGCAGAATGTCCGCTCCCCCATCTCCGTATTTTGTATAATAGCCGAGTTTTATTTCTGTCTTATTGCCACATCCGGCGACCAGATATCCACAGTTAGCTGCGTAGTAATATAATGCAAGCATTCTTAATCTTGGTTTTAGGTTTGCTCTAACCATATCGTCTTTAGGAACCGGCAGAACATCCAGAATTTTTTCAAATGAATCATCCAGAGATATTTTAGTAACCGGAATTGAGAACTTGTTTGCAACCAGAAGTGCCATTTCTTCATCATCTACATGGCTCTCACATGGCATTATTAGTCCGAGACAACTATCCCCGAAGGCTTTTTTCGAAAGGGCTGCAACGCAGGCAGAATCTATTCCGCCGCTAAGACCAAAAATTGTGCCTTTGGTCCCTGACTTTTTTACTTCTTCTTTGAGCCATGAAACAATTTTTGCTGATATATTATCCATTATTGCACAAACAGCATCTCTCTATACTTTGGCAGATCCCAATGTTCGTCAGCTACAACACATTCAAGCTCGTCAACATGTTTTCTTATATGCTCCATTAGAGGTTTTAATTCTTCAAAGAATAAATTAGACTTTTCCTCTGCTTTCAGATTGCCGGCTCTCTTCAGAAGTTTTTCCATCCTGCGTGTATGCTTTCTAACATAATATATTTTATCTGTTACATCCGTTAAGTGATCTTTGAGATCGTTAAAAACTTCTTCTTTAATCCTTAAATCAGCGCTTTTCTTTAAACTAACAAGATGCGAAAGATTCCTTGCTAAAAGCCCCTGATAATCAAAGCCTGCCGGCACTACATTCGAATCCACCATTTCACGCAAAGTATTGGCTTCAATTTCTAACTTCTTGCTATACATATTAATCCATATATTGTATCTCGAAACCAATTCTTCTCTTGTAAGCACATCATATTTCTTAAATAGCGCTATGTTCTCCTCATTAATAAGAGCCCTCAATGCCTTGGGTGTTGAAGGCTCATTAATCAGCCCTCTTCCTTTTGCCTCTTTTATCCAGCCCTTAGAATAATTATCACCTTCAAATCTAATTTGTTTAGTTTCTTTAATGATT
This sequence comes from bacterium, assembly GCA_030671985.1. Taxonomy (GTDB): domain Bacteria; phylum JAHJDO01; class JAHJDO01; order JAHJDO01; family JAHJDO01; genus JAHJDO01. The sequence continues at coordinate 1,313 of DAOVHI010000067.1, read as the reverse complement.
TTTTTCAATACATGCAACGCCTTCAAACTAAAATTCTTATGCTTAGACTCTTTTTTTATTCTATTTGTAATATAATCTATAGATTCTGCGACAATTGTATTAATAACCATAATAGGCGTTGAAATATTTTGAGAACTTCCGACTGCTCTAAATTCAAACTTATTACCGGTAAAAGCAAAAGGAGATGTCCTGTTTCTGTCAACTCCATCTTTATTAAATGTCGGTAATTTGCCAATACCAAGATTTAGAATATCCTGTTTAGTGAATTCTGCCTTTTTACCGCTCTCTATCGCGTTGAGAATCTTTGACAACTGCTCACCGATAAACAACGACATAACTGCAGGCGGAGCCTCATTAGCTCCGAGTCTATGTTCATTACCTGCTGAGGCTATACTAGCATATAGCAGATCAGAATGTTTATAGACAGCACGAATCACAGCTGTCAACAATACCAGAAACTGCAAATTATCTTCTAACGTATTCCCATGACTAAAAAGATTATTTTTCTTATCATCCGACAGAGACCAATTAATGTGCTTCCCGCTTCCATTTATTCCTGCAAATGGCTTTTCGTGTAAAAGACATACCAGATCATGTTTCAGAGCAATTTTTTTAATAATATCCATAAGAAGCTGATTGTGGTCCGCTGCAATATTGGAGTCCTCAAAAACAGGAGCAAATTCAAATTGATGTGGAGCTACTTCATTATGTCTTGTCTTTAAAGGAATACCTAATTTATATAACTCAATACTTACATCATTCATATAATTTATAACACGTTCTTTAATTGAACCAAAGTACTGATCTTCCAATTGCTGTCCTTTTGGAGATGATGCGCCAATTAATGTACGTTCTGTCAGAAGTAAATCCTGCCGCATTCTATAGAATCGTTTATCTATCAAAAAATATTCCTGCTCAGCGCCACAATTCGAAAAGGCCTTTTTTATATCCTTATGTCCGAAAAGCTTTAAAAGCCCAATTACTGCTTTACTAATAGCTTCATCCGAACGCAGTAGAGGAAGCTTTTTATCAAGCGCTTCTCCATGATATGAAATAAATATAGATGGAATACACAGAGTTTTTCCAAGTTCGCACTCTATAATAAACGCGGGGCTTGAAGGATCCCATGCTGTATATCCACGAGCTTCAAAAGTAGTTCTTATACCTCCGCTTGGAAAGCTTGACGCATCAGGCTCACCCTGAATAAGCATTGCTCCGCTAAACTCTTCAATAGCTTTACCCTCTCCATCAGGCGAAATAAAGCTGTCATGCTTTTCGGCTGTAAGTCCGGTCATGGGCTGAAACCAGTGCGT
>DAOVHI010000146.1 GCA_030671985.1 bacterium | reverse complement strand
CATGCCCTATTGTTCCTACGTTTATGTGCGGCTTCGTCCTCTCAAACTTTTCTTTCGCCATTTCTCTTTCCTCCTTTTAAACTGTTCTCCCGCCTGCTGCTATCCCTATTTATGAAACAAGCTCGCGGATTATATCACATCACACCACTCATGCAAACCTTTTTTTGACAGAGCCCACAATCGGGATTGAACCGATGACCTCATGCTTACCATGCATGTGCTCTGCCAACTGAGCTACGTGGGCAAAATACAAAGATAAGGGGTGATTTTAACAAATATATAAATACCTGTCAATATTACCAGCCAAATTATATTAAATATCACAAACAGATTTCCATATTCTGTATAGAAAGTTTTTTCACCATTAAAATACACGTCAGAAAAACTGGTTCCGGAAACAAATATAACATCACGACCATTATTAACTTTATTGCTTATTCTTCCATGTTCATCAATAAAGCAGGAAATACCTGTATTTGCATTAAAAATCACCGGTGTATGATTTTCCACGGCTCTAAATACAGACATCGACATATGCTGATATGGAGCTGACGACCTACCAAACCAGCTGTCATTTGTAACATTAACCAAAAACCGCGCGCCATTTTTTACAAATTGTCTGGTAAGGTCAGGAAATATGTTTTCAAAACAGATTGTACAGGCAAACTTAATTCTTCGATCCAAATCCAGTTTGTTTTTTTTACAAAAATTCAACACTGTATATTCTTTCCCATGGGCAAAATCACCGATAGGAACTACTTTACTCAAAAATGGTAAAAGGCTTTTAAGCGGAATATACTCACCAAACGGCACAAGGTGTGTTTTATCATAACGTTGCCTCATTGCGCCTTCAGGCTCAACAAGAAATACACTATTATAGAATTCACTTGATGTAGATCTATAACAAATACCCGTCAAAAGATGTAAATTATTATGCTTTGCGAAATTTTTAAGTTTAACAATTGATTTCTCATCATAATTATCCATGTATGTCAGCGCAGTTTCCGGCCAAATAATAATGTCAGGGTTGAATTTTAAAAGCTCCTCACTTAGATTTAAATAAATATTCAGAACCCTCTCTCTTGTGCCGTAAATATCTTCTGCTTTTTCTTCATGCGTTATGTTTGGCTGAATAATCCCAACTTTAATGCCTTCTTCAACGTATTCTCTTTTTTCTGCCTTTATACAAATATTTCCATAAATTAAAAAACCCGTAACAGCAACAATTGATACTGACGGTCCTATTAGAACCATCCATCCTCCTCTTTTATTCTTAAAAAACAACCATACATCGGCAATTGAGGCATTAATCAAAACAATCAAACACGACATTCCATAAACACTAATGAAAGATGCGCTCTGAATAAGCGCAATTTGTCCATACTGGGAATAGCCTAATAAAACCCAGGGAAATCCAGTAAGAAAATGTGCTCTTGCGAATTCGCACAAGACCCAGACTGGAGGAGCAATAAGCGCCAGCGGCAATTTGAGCTTCCTAAAAAGACAGCTTGCAATAACACCAAAGAGAGCTATATAGAGACTCAGATATAGAACAAGCAGCACCATACCTAATGTGCTCACTGCTGATATCCAATAAATTGTCAGCGTAAAAAAGACTACCCCTGTTATATAGGAGAAAGCAAAAGTTCTTTTTAAATCAACATTTGCTAAAATCAAGAACAGTGGAACTAGAGCGATCCATGCGCCATATTCAAAATCAATCTTTGGAAAGGAAATTGCAAGCAGTATTCCTGAAATAAAAGACAGAAGAAGATTTCTCACAATTATCCTCTAACAGCCGTTGCAGAAGCTACTGCGCGAGTCTTTATATGAGAAATACTTACCAAAATGTTTGAAATATTCTTCTCTTTAGCAATTTTCTTTACTTTACCGTGAAGAACTACGTACGGCTGACCTTGTTCTGAATTTCTAATCTCTATCTCCGTCCATTTTACAACACAGCTTACATTTAAGGTCTTATATACTGCCTCTTTTGTCGCGAACCTTCCCGCAAAATGCTGACAAGCCACTTTCCCGGTATTGCAATATTTTATTTCTGTGTCTGTGAATATTTTCTTAAGGAATCTATCTCCAAATCTTCTAATAGCATCTTCAATCCTCGCCACCTCAACAATATCTACGCCAATTCCTATAACATTCATATTAAATTCGAAACCTCCTCATTCCTATATTAAGTACCAAACCAACTAAAAACATGTTTACAATTAAGGATGTACCTCCGTAGCTCAAAAACGGCAGTGTAAGCCCGGTGATAGGCATTATTCCTATTGCCATTCCTATATTAATAAAAATATGCACAGCAAAAAGAGAAATTATGCCGACAATTATAAGCAATCCTAATTTATCCCTTATTAATGCTGCTATGCTAAACATGCGCCAAAAAAGAACAGCGTAAAGCAATAATAACACACATGCTCCTATAAAACCCCACTCCTCGGCTACTGTTGAGAAAATAAAATCCGTGTGATGTTCCGGTATGAAGTTAAGATGCGTTTGATAACCTCTTTTCCATCCATACCCAAACAATCCGCCAACTCCAACAGCTATCTTTGACTGAATTATAGCATAACCGGCACCCAAAGGATCTACATCCGGATTTATAAAAACCGTCAGTCTTTTCTTCTGATATGTCTTTAAAAATTTCCACAAAAACGGACAACTGACAAGACTTATTCCAATTACAATCAGCATATTCCGAACGCTTCCTTCCGAGACAAATACAATAGTAAAGATCACGAAAATTAGAGAGAGAGCAGTGCCAAGATCCGGTTGAATAATAATAAGCAAAATTGGTAAAACCATAATTAAAAAAACATAAATTAATGCTTTAGAACTACTTATTCTCTTGCCCGTCTTATCTAAATAATACGCTACCATTAATATAGATGTGATCTTGAACAATTCTGACGGCTGAAAATTTACTATGCCAAGAGAAATCCACCTTTTTGCTCCACCT
>DAOVHI010000004.1 GCA_030671985.1 bacterium | reverse complement strand
TAAATGTGGGTTTGCTGAACACTTCTTTTTTTAATCTAACGCACCAATCGCACAAGTCTGAACCTGTGAAATTGATGAGAATCGGTCTGTTATGTTGTTTGGCGTCTTTTAATGCCTGGTCATAGTCGTTAATCCATGTGGCTTGTGCACTTGAATTTGTTATCAAAAACGAAATAACTGTTAGAGTGATTAGAAAAATAGTTGTCTTTTTTTGCATTTTTTGTAACTTATTCATAATCATTTAAACCATTTCGCTTTAACTTTGGGTCTTGTTTTAAGATAACGAACCTGTAAGTTGCGAATTTTTATTATTTTTCCGGGGGCAATACAATGTCCTACTAACCCTATCTGACCTTTGCCTGATTCAATTTCTTGAGAAATGAATACTGGCTGACCATTGATGTATGCTGTAACAGAAGAATCCCACACTTGTAGGAGAAAATCATTCTTCTTTTGCAGCGCTATTTCTTTCTTTATTTTTTTGTTTGAGTAAAACTTTTCGCCAAGAGAACATTTGTTGCTATTACCATAAATTCGGAAACTAGTCCACCCCGGACTTGCTTTCTGAGCATAGCCCAGAATCAAGCCTGCATTGTAGTTTGTCTCAATTTCACACTTGATCTCAAATCTATTATTCATATAATTTTCACATATAAGCATAAAACCATAATCTCTTTCTTCAGTCGAAGTTCCCTTAAGTGTACCATCATTTTCAATAATCCATTCTCCTTCTACTTTAACCCAACCAGCAAACTCCTTTCCAGGCATGATGTTAGTCCACTCGCCCTTTTGAAGTTCCTTTTTAATACGTAGTGTGGCAATACGACTACGGAGATAAGATGAAGCTATATTATCATCTTTGATCTCATGATATGCTTTTTCAAAAAACGGTAATAACTCTAGTGCCTGATTTCGCGTAAATAATTCTTCAGCTGACTGTACTTCATTTTTAAAAGGACCTATTCCAACATTAACTTCACCAATAACCAATTCGGGTGTTATATTGAAAATTTTGAAAACTGATTTATCCAGCTTATCACCCAATTCGTTAAATAGTGTTTTTGCATCATCATATCTGGAATCTGCCCAAGCGACAAGTGCGTAGTACGATTTAAAATAATTTGCACTGTCTTTCTTGGTGGGCTCATTTAAAATATTTTCAAAAAAATTCTGCATATATTCGTATGTGCCAGGCTTTCTATAGGCATCCCTAAAGATATCGAGCTCTGACCCAATATCTCTCACGATTTTCAGGAATATCTCGGGCACATTTGTATCAAATCTTTTCGTGTTCAAACATTCTAATCCAAAAGCATACATTTTGTTATGGCTTCCACCCCAGCGAGGTCTTATGAACCACTGCAGTTTATGATAGGCAGGAAGATAATCCATTTGAGCCGCCACAGCACGATCAAACCATTCTCTCCCTGTGACCGAAGAACCCTTTGCGCCCATACTCACAGTGATCATCTCCGCAGGAGCTTCTGGATATTCAGGGTGCAATTCATAAGCTTTTGTCAATGCATCATCAGCTTTTCCCAATTCCTTATAGAAACCTTCCCAGCCCTCTTCGGTAACGGTGCTAGCCAATCCATCGCCTCTTGATTCCCACGCTTTTTCTATGTAAAAATTTCCGCTTATGATTCCAGCAATCCATGGATCAGTCTTCACGACCTCGTTCAAGTAGTTAAATAGTTTTTCTTTCTGCTGAAAGGAAAGCTTAATCCTAGTATAGTAGAAGCTACCAGATCTATAAATCTTTAAGCGAGACCCATTCCATAAGCGATAAAAATCGTCCATAATAAATCGCTGGTGACCGTTTCTAAAATCCTTGTCAGCGGTAGACATAGCGAAATACTCTAATTTTCGGTCTATTAATTCATCATAGACATCTCCTTTTCCCATCCGCAGTTCTTTGCAAATAAGACCAAGCACATTAGCAGCATAATAGAGATATCTTCGTGGATAATTGCTTTTCTCCAGCATTGCCAGACTCTTGCGTATAAATGGTTCTGCCTTTCCTGCCCCTTCTACCCCTCCAAATTTATGAAGCAAATTACCATGGCAATAGATAATATAGGGATCTGTGCACTCCAATTCCATAAGTTCGGATGAACTTGATAGTAGTTTTGTTATCGGTTTCTTATCCCTGTCGTCTTCAAGATAGTTAGCAAAGAAATCAACAACCTCTGGAAGAAAAACCAGCGCCTTGTCATCCCATTTTTTGTTTTTTGTGCCAAAACAATTGTAGTTATCAATCGCTGTCTTTTTTAGCCATTTTCTCCTATCTTCTCTATATTTGCGGTTCGTGTATGTATCAGGTCCCGCCGGGATTGGTTTGTACTTATATATATTTTTTTTACTTAGGGTTACCTCGGCCAGATCCTTGCCCTCAAGCATTTGCTTTAACTCCAAATCCAAACGTGATTTAAGATCCGGAGAGAAACCCGTGTGTACAACCTGAATTTTTCCTTCTTTATCAATAATGATGAGTGTGGGATATGCGTCTACTTCATAAAGTTCTGCAACTTTTCCTTCAATATCCAGAGCAACCGGAAATGTATATCCCTCTTTTTCAATAAAATCCAATACCGTTTTTTTCTTCTCACCTGAGTTAACTGCTATAAAAACAACCCCCTTTTCTTTGTATTTATCATATATTTTCTGCAGTATGGGAAGTTCCTGTAAACATGGATTGCACCAGGTTGCCCAGAAATCAAGCATAATTAACTTTCCCTTGTAATTTTCAAGGTGAATCGAATTGCCTTCTTTGAGAGCCGGTAGCTTAAAATTCTGAGCTTGCTTACCCAGTAAGGGAGATACCTCATGATCGCCTACTAAGCTAGCAAAAAGGGCATCTGTCTCTTCTGCTCCTGCCGGCGGTATAAAGACAAAGGTATCATCAGGAATTTTATCTCCTGTTTTTATCTGTTCGTGAATCTCCTCAAAGATCATTTTTATTTCACCAAGTCCGGGCATAGATTGTTTATGTTTCTCTATCGTCTTCGACATATCAATACTGACTTTTCTAATCAGGTGGCCTTCGGTAGCAACCCAGACACCAATATCCATTGTTTCCTGATGCAAAAGCAAATGCTGTGTTTTTATACCTTCCAGTGTTTCATCTCCGATTATTTCAACTTTTTCGACACCTTCCATAATAGTTGCATATGGGTCGTTGCCAAATAGAGAAAGCATTATTATCCCTACACTGCCCTGCATACCCATTCCCAAAACACTTTCTCCTAGAAGCCCCTGGAAGCTATCCGTGGCTTCTCCAACCGTATATTTATTCATCATAGGTGCATAAGTCCAAACCTTCTGCCCATTAGAGACTAAAGTCATACCCATCGTGCCTAATTTAAGTATCAGGGCTAATTTATTTGGGCGTTCCACGACCAAACTAAATTCGTTTTTCATCTTCTGTTCCATCCCCTGGGCAGTTATGTTCATAACAAGGGTAGTCTTATCCTGATAAGTATCAATATTTTTATATACATTGGCTACCTTCCTGAGTATATCCTCACCGGAATATACTACCTGCTCAGACCATACGGGTGAACATAATGTTATCAAAGCAACTAACCCGACTACTAACAGATATAAAACTCGCCGATTAAACACCATCATCTCCTCCTTTTTTTATATCAATCTTACCATATTTTATTCTCATAAAGCCCCAATTATAATCCATACTCCAATAGCGCTAAGCAATATACCGCTTATGGTTGAAATCAGTTTAAAATGTCTCTTTATTTTTGATAGCAAAACCAGTGCCTTTCCTATTCCTATACCAAGCAAAAGAAACGGCAGGGCCAATCCCAGAGAATAAAAGCTCAATAGCAGGATGCCCTTACTCAAAGTAGCATCATTAGCTGCCAGCATAAGAATACTGCCTAGCATAGGACCGATACATGGTGTCCAGCCAATGCCAAAAGCTATGCCTACTAAAAAAGATCCGAACTTATTTACAGGCTTGCTTTTAAGATGTAGCTTTTTTTCATACTGTAAGAATCTTATATTGAGCAATCCGCTGATATGCATACCGAACAAAATAACTATTGCTCCTCCGACGATTCTTATGATCTTCTGTTTGGCAAAGATATATGTGCCTAAAAAGCCGGCTGAAGCACCCATAAGAACAAAAATTAACGAAAAACCGAGAATGAATAAAATGGTTTCCGTTAGAATTAGTTTTCTTTTTTTGAAATCTTTATTGTTCGGATCACATAATTCTTCACTTGATAGACCGGTAATAAAGCAAATGTATGCAGGGATGAGAGGCAGTACGCAAGGCGAGAAGAAAGACAAAAGTCCTGCGCCGAAACTCGTAAAAATCCTAAAAATTTCAGGCATCTTTCCCAATTCCTATTTTAAACAATTAAACAGCTATAACTTCTTTAATACCTTCTACTTTTTCCTTTAAGATTTTTTCCACACCCATCTTCATAGTCATTTGAGCACTGGGGCAACTGCTGCATGCGCCTTTCAGTTTGGTTTTCACGACGCCATCTTCAACAGAAATCAATTCAATGCTTCCGCCATGAGCAGCTAGTCCAGGTTCAATATCTTTCTTAATTACCTTTTCAATCTTTTTCTTTATTTCGCACATATTCATATTCTCCTCTTATTTTTAACATAATAGCTGTTCCATATAGAAGCAGCGAGCGCCAGAGAAGCAATCTATTTGACTTCTCTGACTTCTCGCCAACTCTTTCAAATATAGCACTTTAGTTTCTGCTTAAGACGTTACCGGTTCCTGTAGATATTTGATGATCAACTTTATAAGTCTTCTCTGCGATTCCTGTTGATGAGTTAGATCCTTTCCCTCTTGCAGGACTAAAAGTTGGTCACGTATGGACTCAAGAGACTTTCCGGCTACATCCACTACAGTGTCAATGTCATGACCTATCGATTCTATCAGAGCCTTATCAAGCGCTGCCAACAGGTATTCGTTGGCATAAACCTCGAGGAGTTTTTCAGCATATTCTTCATCCTCAAGACTTTTCGCAGCCTTCATTGCTTTATCCAGTTCAGTTTTATTCTCTGTGATGAATCGATTAAGCACTACGGTTGCATGAGTACTCGTCGTTGTAATGCCGGTATCCACAAGCTTATCAACTTCTTTTTCAATCCCGACTCTAACAAGTGGAAGGCACTCCATTACTTTTGCTTCCATCTTATCTGCATAGATAGGAGCATTATCCTTTAGTATCTTTTCCACCTTTTCTGTAGCAGCAGGTAAGTTCTGTTGAATTCTACTATACAATATCTCTGCAAGTCCCTCTGGTTCAACTAATTCCTTTACCGTCGCAGAGATCCATGAGAAATAGATAGTAACTACAGCCACAAAAACTATACCTAGTATCAGTGACATTGTTCTTGATCTGCGACGGCTCTTTAATTGGTCTTCAAAGTGACGATGCAGATCATTGACCTTGGTCTCCAAATCGTTTAATTTTGTTTGATCATTAGTTCCCATTTTTGTTCTCCTTCCTACAATGTAGCTACCTGAGCCTTTAATTGTTCAATGACAAAATCAAGAAGTGACTCCTGCATTTCATTGAGCGTTTGCTTGCTGATCTCGACATCAGAAACGTCAAACCTCTTTAGTATTTCATATATCTCGTCAAGTGTTACAACATGTTCACGAAGTAATTTTTCTGCAACTAAATTTGTTATCTGTTTATTTGCCGCAGACACAACATTATTCAATATCTTTGCAGAATTCTCTTCGTTAAGACCAGGTAAACGTTTCATGACAATTGTCATTTGATCTTCTATGATGTTATCAAATCCCTTAGTAATTTTTGGTCCAATCTCGGTTTCCATGTACAAGCAGAGCTTTTCAAGTTCATCATTTGCCTGTTTTTTAAGCACCGGTCCCATTTCTTCAACTTTTCTTGCAAAGACTTCTCCATAAACGGGAGTAACATTCTTAATTATTTTTCTGCCGGCTTCGTTAAATTCAGGTAAAAGTGCTTGAACTTGCTGCTGTACAATTGGGATTATCTTAGCTGATTCAAAGCGTTCTTTTGCGCCAGTCCACATTCCCCAGACATAAGCAACAACTATTATAACGACACCAATTGCGAATAATGCCCGAATTGCAGAAGTTTGTTTACGCGCTTTTTCATTTTCCCGAAACAACCTCTGTATTGAACCGACTTTCTTACCCATCTTTCCAATTTTATCTTCCATGATTATTTTCTCACCTCCTCAAACTAACTTAGGTACTAGTATGGTAATGCCATATATTAGAAAAAGTCAAGCACAATTTATTTCGTGAGCGTTTGCAGGAACATTGACAGGGGAATATTTCTTGTTACAATAGGCTTTATGAAGTTGCTTTTACATGCCTGTTGTGCACCCTGCTTAACGTATCCGTATAATATGCTTGCGAAAGATGATACGCAAGTATCGGCGTTTTTTTACAATCCGAATATTCATCCATTTACGGAGTATACTAAGAGATTGAATTGTGTTAAGGATTATAGCGGGAAAAAAGGAATAAAACTGATAACAAAAGATGATTATGCTATTGAGAAATTTCTGAGACAGGTCGCGTTTAGAGAAAATAATAGGTGTATGATGTGTTATGAAATTAGATTGGCTGAAACAGCGAGAACTGCCAAATCGGGGAAATTTGATGCCTTCTCTACAACAATGCTCGTAAGCCCCTACCAGAAACACGAATTAATTAAAAGTATTGGGGAATCAGTTGCAGATGAGTTTAATATTGATTTTCTCTATAAAGATTTTAGAGAAGGTTATAGGGAAAGCGTGTCTATTTCCAAGGGCGCAGGTCTCTACCGACAGCAGTATTGCGGCTGTATATATAGTGAGAAAGAACGGTATCAGCGTTCTGCTTGACACGTTATAGGGCTTTCTGTATAATCACCTGACGTTTGAGATAAATGAGAGAAAACAAGTTTCGGAAAGTATGAATTATTATGCCTAAAAGAACGTATCAGCCGTCTGTTTTGAGTAGAAAAAGAGCACTTGGTTTTCGCAAGAGAATGTCTACTAAAAATGGAAGATTGGTTTTAAAAAGAAGAAGACGTAAAGGTAGAGCAAGATTGACTGTATAAAGAAATATTAGGATATTTCCTGCCTGTGAAAAATTTTTCTTTTTCAAGAGACGAAAAACTTAAAAAATATAGTCAGATTAAGCCTGTGCTCGCAAGTGGTAAAAAATATTGTGGAACATTTGCCAATCTTTATGTAAGAACGAATAACACATCAATAACCAGGTTGGGGATTGTTGTATTAATATCAAAATCTTTCAGAGGCAGAGCTGTACAAAGAAACAGGGTTAAGAGATTGGTAAGGGAGTTCTACAGGTTGAATAAACACAGTATGGTAAAAGGGGTTGATATTGTTTTTAAAGTGTTTCTCTCGTCTGTTGCATACAGACATGATGATGTTAAGACAAACGCTTTTAATCTGTGTGAAGAAGCAGGAATATTGCAGAGCCGATGAATATATTAAATAAAACAACTGTTTTTGTTATACGATTCTATCAGAACTATGTTTCTTCGCTGAAGCGACCCGCATGCAGATTCTCTCCAACATGTTCAGAATATACAAGACTTGCTGTGTTGAAATATGGTTTTTTCAAAGGATGTATGTTAGGTTTTCTTCGTTTGATTAAATGTCATCCTTTTCATTCAGGCGGGTATGACCCGTTAACGTAGGAGTATTTATGGATAAAAGAACATTATTCGCAATTGTATTGTCGCTTTCGGTGTTTCTGATATTTAATCACTATTATAGTCCCAAAGCGCCGAAGAAACCGGTTGAAAAGGATATCTCTTCTCAAACTGTCACAGTTGGAACTGTTTCAAATGGGGCTGGGGAAGAAAAGCAGAAAGAATATGTATACAAAGAAGAAGTAAAGAAATCCTTAGTTAAAGAGAAAGAAATTATAGTTGAAACAGATTTAGTAAGAATTGTTTTAGGAAGTTCTTCAGGTACAATTAAAAGTTATAAAATAAAGAAATATAGGGAATCTAAATTAAAACCAAATACAATTGAACTGAACCGTCGAAGAATAGAGCAGCTCTCCGGGCAACTTGCCAGAGCTGTCACAGAAGAGCAGAGAGAGCTTCTTTCGTTTCAAAAAGAGAAGGCTGAGTATATTAATGCCGAATTAACATCAAGAGACAGACAAGGAAAGCTAAAAACACCGCAAGATATTGAACTTATATCATTCGCAAATTATTATACTCAAATTTATCCTCTTGAGACATACTTTCAGAAAAAAGGGGAAGTATCTGTTATTGATAATTTTGAATGTGATAGTAGTGAGCTTTTACTATCAGAAGGAAAGCCGGAAGGCTATGTTAGATTTATTTCTCATATGAAAGACGGCTCAACTGTAATTAAAAAAATCCTGTTTAGGAATGACGGTTATCTCATTAGTGTGAATCTGGAATTGATAAACAGGACAGACGGGAATATTGAGCAAACCAGTTTTCTAATTAGTACAGGCACGGGTCTCAGGCTGATGGAGGAACAAAGCCGCGGTAGGGGAGGAATTCCTTTACGATCCATATCTTATATAAATGACAATGTGATAAAAAAGCCGTTTAGCCGCGGAGAGAAAGACAAAGATATAACGAAATCATATATCGGCAAAATATGGTGGACTGCCTTATCTACAAAGTACTTTTTGAATGCCTTAATCCCGATAGAACCCGCATCAAAAGTTGTTATTAAGAAAGATAAATTAAATTTATTACAAAACTGCGTGGAAACCGTTATTCCGATTGTTAGACCTAATCAGAGTTTTGATTACAATATTAACTGCTATTTTGGACCGAAAGATGTAGATAGACTGGGAAAGCAAAAAGTTAATTTAGAAGCGCTTGTCGACTTTGGCTTTTTTGGGAATCTTTTCAGAATCGTTCATATTCTAAAGTTCCTATACAAAATTAGCGGAAATTATGGAGTAGCGATTATTTTATTAACAATTCTAACAAACATAATTCTGTTTCCGCTTACAATAAAAAGCCATAAATCAATGAGGGCAATGCAGGAGCTTCAACCTCAGATCAATGCGCTAAAGGAAAAGCATAAGGATAACGCGCAAAAAATAAATAAAGAGACGATGGCGATGTACAAAAAAAACAAGGTCAATCCGCTTGGCGGTTGCTTGCCAATGATGTTACAAATGCCTGTTTTCTTTGCGCTTTTTACAACTTTAAGAAATGCAATAGAGTTAAAAGGAACCTGTTTTATTCCCGGATGGATTCCTGATTTATCTTTACCGGATACAGTATTCTACTTAGGGGCATTAATGAATAAACCTGGAGTATATCCTTTAAATATTCTTCCGATTTTAATGAGTATAACCACAATTCTTCAGCAAAAATTCACTGCTCAGTCTGCTGACCCAAGGCAGGCGAAGATGATGCTTTTTATGCCCGTGTTTATGCTGTTCATTTTTTACAATTTCCCTTCAGGATTAGTTCTGTATTGGTTAACCAACAATATCCTCAGCATTGCACAGCAAGCCTGGATTCGTAAGAAGCATTAAACCTTTCCACTTTGCACTTGCTAATGTGTCCCAATTGTGCTATATTAATAGTAAATGGAGGATAAAAATGTCTAAAACAGCAACAATCAGAGCTCGAATTGAGCCAGACTTGAAGAGCAATGCGGAACATTTATTCCACAGACTTGGTATTTCAGCAACCCAGGCGATTACAATGTTCTATCGTCAGGCAACATTGCGAAAAGGGCTCCCTTTTGATGTAGTGATTCCTAATGAAATCACACGCAGGACATTCGAGAGCGCCGATTCCGGACGAGATCTAATTGTGTGCAAGGATGCAGACGACATGTTCAACAAGTTGGGAATTTGATGCTCACGCCTGTCTATACCAGACAGTTTGAGAAGGATGTCAAACGAAGCAGGAAGCGCGGCAAAAATCTTGAAAAATTCAAGATCATTGTTAGTACACTTCTTGAAGGCAGGTCTCTTGATTCAATCCATCGTGACCATGGTCTTACTGGGAACTATACAGGTCGTAGAGACTGCCATATTGAATCTGACTGGCTGCTGATTTATAAGAAAGACAAGAAGTATATCAGATTTGAACGAATGGGAACTCACTCCGATCTCTTTAAGAAGTGAATATTTGTACAATTAAAACAATTTCTTTGTCATTCCTACAGATTTTTAGCAGGAATCTATGTAGGGGCGGGGTTTGCCTCCGCCCTTTACTTTTGTAGGGGCACAATATTTTGTGCCATTTTTTCTTTATGGTTTGGGGATGGTGGGGTATAATTAATTTATGGAAAATAAAATTAGTAATGAATATATTGAAAATGTAATAAATAAACTAGAAAAATTCTTCGGAGTTAAAGAAGAAATTTCTAGTAAAGAACTTTTTTCTTTGATGAAAAACGGCAAGGTAAAAAAGTCAATGAAAATGATAGCTCAACAGCTAGATTTGCCTATCGACATCAATATTGTTAATGTTCCAAGCGATTATAGGACACAAAGTGGTGATAATCAGTTTCATAGCACACATTTAGCCAGAGTCAGTCAACATGGCTCAGGAAGCGAAGGAATTACGGCTCAAGTAAACATACCAGGAAATTTACCATTTTTTGGTTCAACAGCGTTGAACGGCTACCCAATAAATGTCAAGATAAGTAAGAATTGCACAGAACATCCAGTAGTGTTTTCAATGGTTATGGCACATGAGCTTTCACATGTACTTCTACATTCATTACGTCATGCGGAGAAAGATAATGAGTTTTATACGGACATTGTTGCTATGATGCTTGGATTTCAAACAATATTTCAAAATGGACGCAAAATTATAACCACAAAAGAAGAACATGGATTTATGAGCACAACAATTAGGACAACTACCACTACTTATGGATACTTATCCGATGAACAATTTAATTTTGCTAAAAATAAAATAAATTTAATATTTAAGAAAAATCGAGGCAGGGAAAAATTTTTATTAAAAGAGGTTGAAAAGTTTAAAAAAGCATTGTCAAAATATAACATAACTTTTTTTAGATTTAGTAAATTTATTGAATATCTTTCTAAAAATCGCAGTGAAAATATTTCCGTGGACGATGGTAAAAAAATAATGATGTTTTTTCAACCTGGTTACAATGGCGATTTTAAGTCATCTATAAAACAAAATGTCCAAAAAATTAACAAAGTTGAAACATTTTGCAAAGAACTGTTTCACTATACTGACCAAAATTTAAACCAAATGATAAATTACACTAGAGAATTGGAAACCGAAACGAGAGATTTAAAAAATAAATTAACTTCTTTAAGGCAAGATGTGAGAATGTTAAAAAAACATATCAGGTTTACATACAGAATAAAAGTTTTTTCAGTCAAATTTGGCAGAGATTAACTGAGAGGAGCAGGTAAAATGGTCAAGAGGCTACCAGTAAACCAGAAGGGTGAAGAGCTTGTTAGTCTCAAGTTCGAAAAAATGCGCACAAAAATAGAGGGTAAATATCAGAACAAATTGCGAGAAAAGCAAACGGAATTGTCAGCAAAAAACAGTCTCGATGGTGGTTATGGTCAAAGCCAGTTAAGAGATATACAGGTTGAGAAGGTCAGAAAATTGGCTGAGGGATTACTTGCTATTGATATAGAAGTTTATGGTGACCCAGCAAGCGAAAAAGATGTCGACATCATAATAGAGAGAGTTAGGCAACTTGTAGATGCGCACATAAAAAGTCTGATTAGCAATGTGAAAAATAACACGATTATACCAGCAGGCTTCAAACAAGCATGCCATGAACAACTTATGGTCGAAGGCATTGGTATTATATCGAATATTAAGAGGGATCTCTTGATAGTTGTTAAGGAAAGAAAGCGTGAAAGTGCATTTAATTTTTTCAAGGCTATATGCTGGATACTGTCTTTCTTGCTTTTTGTAGTATTGTTGTTGGATATACAGGATATAGTTAGTATAACTCCAGAAAGACTTGCCTTAATTGGTGGAATAGTTGCTTTAATTATAATCCCTTTTGCAAAAAGGCTAAAAATTCTAGGTATGGAATTTGAAAGATTGATCAAAGACATGAGTGATAAAACTGAATAAAATATGTGTGGAAGAATGATGCTAGATCTCCAGACATCTGGATTCCCCCCGAACGTTTTCGGGGAGAATGACAAAAATAGGGAATTGGGCTCAAAATATTGAGCCCCTACTATTCCATCCAGAAGGCGTTCGGGATTTGGGGTTCGCAATGACATGCAAAAAATTCCCCCTTTGAAGGGGGATTCAGGGGGATGTTAATGACTACAGATACAATAGCAGCAATATCAACTCCGCTTGGTGAAGGCGGAATAGGGATTATAAGGCTGAGCGGGCCGGATGCAGTAAAGATTGTCTCAAGAATTTTCAAGCCCAAAAAAAATATAAATCTGAAAACTCAGAAATCTCATACACTGCATCTTGGGCATATTCTCAAAGATAAGACTTTGCTTGATGAAGTACTGGTTTCCGTAATGAAGTCTCCACATTCATATACAAAAGAGGATGTTGTTGAGATTAATTGTCACAGCGGAGTTTTAGTTTTAAAGTCCATTCTGGAGCTTGCATTAAGACATGGCGCGCGCGCAGCGCAGCCGGGTGAATTTACTAAAAGGGCGTTTTTAAACGGTAGAATAGACCTGTCACAAGCTGAATCAGTGATGGATTTAATAGAATCCGTTTCATCAAAGGGATTGAAATTAGCAGCGCAGCAGCTATCGGGCAGGTTATCCATTAAAATAAAAAATTTACGCATAGAACTGCTTGATCTGCTGGCGCGTATAGAAGCATTACTTAATTTTCCTGAGGATGGAGTCGGCTCAATAAGCAGAAGTACAATATTATCTTCGGTTAAGAAGATGCAGAAAAAGATTGATTCTTTAATTGATACTGCTGATCAAGGGGAGATTTTCAGGCATGGAGTAAGGACGGTCATTGTCGGCAAACCAAATGTCGGAAAATCCAGTCTTTTGAATACGCTTATGGAAGAGGAAAGAGCCATAGTAACTGAGATTCCCGGAACTACAAGGGACACGGTAGAGGAAGCCATTCATATGCAGGGACTTTCCTTTATGCTGATAGATACTGCCGGATTACAGCCTGTAAATAATATTGTGGAAAAAATAGGTATTGCCAGAAGTAAGAAAAAACTCATGGAAGCCGACCTTGTACTCTTTATGTTAGATGCAAGCACTAAGATTGATTCCAATGATAAGAAATTGTTTGGACTTGTTAAGGGAAAGAACAGTATTATACTTCTTAATAAAATAGATATATCTTCTAAAACAAAAATATCCGATATTCGTAAACTGGTTCCCAAAGGAGTAATTTTAAAAATATCCGCAAAGAAGGAAATTGGAATTGATGAGCTCAAAAACACAATGCTGGATATAACATTATCCAAATTTAAGCATCATCAATCTTCTGTATGTGTTAATATGAGACATAAGGAATCACTATTAAATGCGCATAAGAGTTTAGAACATATTATTTGCACTGTGACAAAAACAAAATTAACTGAAGAGTTTGTCTCTCTTGACTTAAAAAATGCGCTGGATTCTCTTGGCCGGATAACGGGAGAAACAGTGAGTAACGAAGTGCTGGACAGAATATTCTCAAAATTCTGTATAGGAAAGTAGTTATGAAATTTTTTAAAATTGTCTTTTGGAGTATTCTTACGGGCGTGGCTCTTTACTATGTCGCGGGTATATGGATGAATAACTCAAAGAGAACAGACGCAAAAGTAAATGAAAAAAGAAAAAAATCCGGTAATTATAAAAATTACGGGACAATATACAAATCATCAAAGAAGAAAATCAGCGACATCCAGAGCAAACATAATGAAAAGCTGAGTAAGGAATTGTTCCAATAAAAGCCATTGGTCTGCAAATAAATTTATAATATCTAATTTTCCTCTTGACATGGTTTAGAGAAATTGCTATTTTTAGCACTCTAGACGAAAGAGTGCCAAAAATTTGGTGAAATATACAATAAATCTGAAGGGAGGGGGAGGAAGAAAATGACGGTAAGACCACTTGGAGACAGAATTTTAGTTAAGAGGCTGGAAGATGACGATAAGATAGGAAGTATAATAGTCCCTGATGCGGCTAAAGAAAAATCTCAGAAAGCAGAGATTATCGCCGTAGGAGAGGGAAGAAAGACAGATGAAGGGAAACTAATTTCTCTTGAAGTTAAAAAGGGAGACAAGATACTTATTGGTAAGTATGCAGGTACGGATATAAAGATTGACGGCGAAGAATGTATCATCATGAAACAAGAAGACGTAATGGGAATTTTTAAAGACTAAAAAAACAGTAAATAAAAAGGAGGAAATTGAGAAAATGGCAAAGCAGTTAAAGTTTAACGAGGACGCAAGGAAGGATATTTTAAGTGGCGTTGCACAGCTTAGTAGAGCTGTAAAGGTAACGCTTGGTCCAAAAGGCAGAAATGTTGTATTGGACAAGAAGTTTGGATCTCCGACAATTACCAAAGATGGCGTTACGGTTGCAAAAGAAATTGAATTGGAAGATCCGTATGAAAATATGGGCGCTCAGATGGTAAAAGAAGTTGCGTCAAAGACTTCTGATGTAGCAGGAGACGGAACAACGACAGCTACATTGCTTACAGAAGCAATATACAGAGAAGGGCTCAAGAATGTTACAGCCGGCGCAAATCCAATGGCGCTTAAAAGAGGAGTCGACAAAACAGTAGATAACGTTGTAAAAAGTCTTGAAGGATTGAGCAAGCCTGTAAAAGATAGAAAAGAAATATCTCAAGTAGCTACAGTATCAGCAAATAATGATTCCACAATTGGAAATATAATAGCAGATGCTATGGATAAAGTTGGCAAGGATGGAGTTATTACAGTTGAGGAAGCAAAGGGGATGGAGACAACTCTGGATATCGTCGAAGGTATGCAGTTTGACAGGGGGTATTTGTCTCCCTATTTTGTAACCGACGCAGAAAGAATGGAAGTGATTCTTGAGAATCCGTACATTCTTATTCATGAAAAGAAAATCTCCAATATGAAGGATCTTCTTCCATTATTGGAAAAAGTAGCGCAATCAGGAGTTCCATTCTTAATTCTTGCTGAAGAAGTTGAGGGAGAAGCTTTGGCAACAATGGTTGTTAATAAGATTAGAGGCACTCTAAAATGTGCATGTGTTAAGGCTCCTGGTTTTGGAGACAGAAGAAAGGCAATGCTTGAAGATATCGCTATTCTTACAGGAGGAAAGGCAATCTCTGAGGATCTCGGAATCAAATTAGAGAATATTACTCTTAATGATCTTGGAAGAGCAAAGCGTGTTACAATTGACAAAGAGAACACGACTATTGTTGAGGGTGCCGGAGAAAGAAATGATATAGACGGCAGAATTTCTCAAATCCGCACGCAAATAGATGATACGACATCAGATTATGATAAGGAAAAACTGCAGGAAAGACTTGCAAAACTTGCCGGCGGGGTTGCAGTTATTAATGTTGGAGCTGCAACGGAAACAGAGATGAAGGAAAAGAAAGCCAGAGTTGAAGACGCGCTTCATGCGACCAGAGCTGCCGTTGAAGAGGGTGTGGTTGCAGGCGGTGGAGTTGCTTTACTTAGATGTATAGCTGATCTGGAAAAAATGGCACTGAAGGGAGATGAAGCTATCGGACTTAATATTATCAAACGTGCCCTTGAGGAACCAATAAGACAGCTTGTTAGTAATGCTGGAGCTGAGGGAGCCATAGTTGTTCAGGAGCTTCTTAAAAAAGAAAAAAATATTGGCTACAATGTAGCAGCTGACAAATACGAGGACATGTTTGCAGCAGGTATTGTAGATCCAACAAAGGTAACAAGAACAGCTCTTCAAAATGCGGCAAGTATCGCAGGGTTACTACTCACAACAGAGGCTCTTATAACGGACATTCCTGAAAAGGAAAAGATGCCTCCAATGCCTCCTGCCGGCGGCGGAATGCCAGGCGGTATGGGCGGAGGAATGTATTAAGATAGTAACCGGTTAATATTGTGGGGGCATGGTTTGCCATGTCCCCACAAAATCACAAGGAGAAAAGATATGAGTTTAATACCTTTGGAAGATAGGGTTATTGTAAAAAGATTGGAAGCTGAGGATAAGACAAAGGGAGGCATTATTCTTCCTGATACAGCTAAAGAAAAGCCACAAGAGGGAAAAATTATAGCTGTTGGAAGCGGCAAAATGTTGGAAGATGGAAAGAGACAATCAATGAGTGTTAAAAAAGGCGACAAGGTTATTTTTTCATCATACGCAGGAACAGAAGTGCAAATTGATGGAGAAGAACATCTGATAATGAAAGAGGAAGACATTTTAGCTGTAATAGAATAGTAATTGTTATTTTCTAAGCCTCCTGCACCTCGAATGTTTTCGGGACGGGAGGCTTATTTGTTTTGGGAGAGAATAGAGTTGACTGAAGAAAACAAGTTTGATAATTCAAGACGTTTTCAAAAACTGACATATCTTCTAATTGTTGTTCTGGTAATTTATGGTGGTCGAAGCTTATGGAAAAATTTTGCAGATCCCGGATATAAAAGAACAAAAATTTTCTTAAAAACTTTTGATATTATCCGATCCAGCTACATAGGTAAAACAGATTCCAAGGAACTTATATATGGCGCTGTAAATAGTATGGTTAAGAGTCTCGGGGATCCGCATAGTCAGTTTTTATCTCAGGAAGCATATGATGAGATGAAGGTGTTTGAAAAGGGAGAATACGGAGGGCTGGGAATAGTAATAGGAATAAAAGACGACAAGATTGTTATAATTTCTCCCATAGAAGGTACTCCTGCAGACGAAGCCGGTGTAAAGTCAGGTGATGTTATTGTAAAAATAGATGAAATAAGCTGCGCTGGATGGTCACTGCCGGAAATGGTGAAAAAGCTTAGAGGAAAAAATGGAACAAAGGTTTCGTTGCATGTAGAACGCGGAAAAAAACAGAAGCTTTTGCATTTTGAGATTACAAGAAAAATCATAGAGCTTAAATCGGTTTATTCTAAATTAATAAACGACAGCATTGGATACATTAGAATTGTAGATTTTGGAAACGGAACATTAAAGAATTTTAAAGACGCTGTAACCAGTTTGGATAAGAAAGGGATGAAGTCTCTTATTTTAGATTTGAGGAATAATCCGGGCGGGTTTATTGGTCAAGCGGTAGAGATATCGGATTGTTTCTTATCTAAGGGGTTGATAGTTACAACGAAGGGACGCGGCAGATGGCAAACCAAGACGTATAAAGCGACAGAGAGCAAGGAAGATATACGCTTACCGTTGGTTGTGTTAATAAATAAAGGCAGTGCCAGTGCGGCAGAGATCGTTGCCGGCGCCTTACAGTGTAACAAGCGCGCAACTATAATAGGAACAACCAGTTTTGGGAAGGGATCAGTGCAGGGCATTTTCCCTTTGCCCGACAAAACAGCTCTTAGTCTAACTGTTGCCAAATATTATATCTCCGACGGAAGTTTGATCGACGGTAAAGGCATCAAACCTGATATAGAAATCAAAATCCCCGATTCGCAGACTGAATCACTTGACCTTCAATTAGAAAAAGCGGTAGAAATATTGAAGGACAGATTCTAACTAGGTGGCGGTGTTGGTGGGGCACTGGATTGTTTTACAGGCGCGGTATTATTATCTCTCTGTCTGTGTTTGTATATTCCTAAGTCTTCGGCTACAGCTTTATTTTCTTCTAATACCTTGCCTATAATGAGAGAAGCTGCTACTAAATTTAAAGTAGTTTGGCATGGGTCTTTTATTGCTTTTCTTATAGCTCCTTCTGCAATTTTATAAGCATAAGCCGGAATAAAAATTATTACTTTCCCGCTTTTTGTTAGAATATGCGAATCTGCATTTTTCATGCTTAAAAATTTAGATGTCTTTCCTATATTTTTATATAGACTCATAGGTAAAGTTATCGGCAGCATTAAAATATCTCTGCCCGTGTAAGGTATAGCGAAAGCCAATGCTTTGCCTGTCCCTTTAAAAATTTCAATTCCTCCTTTTTCCCATCCTTCTTTAAGATGATCATCCACGGTGTATTCTAGTAGTAACTGCTTAGTAGACGGTTTTCCCAGTTTATTGCCCGTATCAGCATTACTGTCTGCAGAAGCAGAAAGTGCTAGTAATATCACAACAAGACACGATACTGTCGCTCTTGTCAAAAATTGAAATTTGACATGGTCCGGATTTTTTTCCATATCTTTTTCTTCTCCTTTTAAATATTATTTTAGATTATTCACTATATCTATAAGTTTCCTGCCGTATGTAATATAAGTTTTATAAGCTTCTTCACTCTTCGCTTCTTTACCTAAATGCACAGCTGCTGCAAGATGAGGTTCAATAGAAACGCCGCCTTCGTATCCTGCATTTTTCATATCCTGAAGAATTTCAGAGACATAAGCATGTCCTTCTCCACAGTAGGTAGTTTGAGTTTTTCCATCAGGAAGCATAATTGCATCTTTTATATGTATGTAAACAATATGTTCTTTTACTTTCGAATAAAAATACATAGCATCCTGTCCATGGAAAACAGTATTTCCCGTGTCAAAAACAAGTTTCAGCGATGGAGAATTGATTTCTGAAAGCATTTTTAATGAGTTATCCGGAGATTCTCCCGCCCATCCATTGCAATTTTCATGAACCATTATAATTTCACCGTCTTCTGCTATTTTTGAAAGCTCCTTTAATCTCTCAATGACTTTCTTCTCCCATTCGGTTTCAGTCATAGGATTGTCGTTGTCATTAGGCCAGCTCATAACGCGGATGAATTTTGTTCCAAATTTTTTCATGCGCGGAATAGCTTTTTTTAACTCATCTATATCCACTTGAAAATCACCGGTTATGGGTCTTGACCAATTAGCTACACAACCTGCGAAACATGAAACTTTCATCTCGGCATTATTGACTTTTTCGTAGATCTCATCAAACTTAGCATCATCCATAAGTGTCAAATTCTCTCCGTCAACATTTCTGATTTCCAGATGCTTCCAGCCAAGTTCTTTATGCGCCTTTATCTGTGTCTCTATAGGTTTACCTGCTTCGTCGCTGATCCCCGAAAAGAACATTTTGTTTGTCTCCTTTGTTTTAGTTTAAGTTTACTTTATTCATTATATTTTGAAATAATTAGTTTTTGTCCAATAGATAGAAAGTCAGGGTCTTCAATGTTATTTGCCTGAATAATTGTTCTGGAAGGAACGCCAAAACGGACAGCAATTTCAAGCAGAGTATCGCCTTTCTGAACAGTATAATATTTCCCGTCTTCTAATTCTTCAGCGCTTAATTTAAGAGCATCGGGCGCTAAAATATTTATTTGTTTTTTTATCTTTCCGATTTCTTTTAAGAGTTCGTCAAGCACTATTTCGATTTTTTTGTTAAAGTTTTGCCTATCTTTCTTTTGTGTTTTTAACAGATTATTATATACAGTCTTTAGCTGATCTATCTGTTTTTGAATAGAGATTATATTATTACTTAGAGACGCAATATTTTTGTTTGTATTAACGTTGGTGTTATTTAATTGTTCTTTAATATCGCGAAGCTGCTTGTCTTTTTCTAACAGAGAGCCGTGTATCTTACTTGCTTCATCCTTTAATAAGAGAACCTGCTCACTTAGTCCAACCTGGCTTTCTTGTATCGTGCCGACGTCTTCTTTCGTAGCTATCTTCGTTATTGCACAGCCTGATAAAACCGTGACCATTGAACAGAGAACAGTAAATAGTAGAACCTTGCCAAATAGACCGAATTTTTTCATAAAACGAGTTTTTCTGTTATTGAGAAATTAGAATATGTACTCTTCTGTTTTTTGCCCAAGCCTTTTCATTATGTTCTGCATCAACAGGTTTATCTTCTCCATGGGTTACTGTATATAATCTTGACGGAGAAATACCTAATCCTGTTAGATATCTGCGCACGCTCAAGGCTCTCTGTTCGCCGAGTATGAGATTATACTTTCTGGAACCCCGCTCGTCGCAATGCCCTTCAATCATTAGGCGCACATTTGTATGTTTCTTTAGCCATGCGGCAACCTTTTCCAATGTGGATATTGCGTCCTTTTTCAGATGATAGCTGTCATAATTAAAGAGAATATCTAAAAATATCGCTTTTTCCTCTGAACCAGGGTCTGCAAATATTATATCCTTAACAGGCCTTTCCAAAGGGATGGTTTCTC
>DAOVHI010000095.1 GCA_030671985.1 bacterium | reverse complement strand
TTAGAAGAGCCTAATTTGGTTCTTATAAAAGTAATTGTTTTAATATCGGTTCTGGGGTTATTAATATCTTATTTATTCTGCACAAAACTTAATGCGCTTGCTTTAGGCGAAGAAGAGGCATTACATCTTGGGGTAAATGTGGAAAAGACAAAAAAATGGCTGTTCATACTTGCATCTTTACTTACGGGATGCGCAGTCTCAGTTGCCGGAGTAATTGGATTTGTCGGATTGGTTGTTCCGCATTTTATGCGTATGTTTGTTGGAGGAGATCATCGTATACTTCTTATTACATCTGCTCTTGCAGGCGGAGCATTTCTTATACTTTGCGATACTCTTGCAAGGACAATCGTTTCTCCTTTGGAACTTCCTGTTGGCGTGATCACAGGGATTGTGGGAGGAATAATTTTCGTCTATTTTCTTAGCAAGAAACAAGTTACGTTAGGGGGCAGGCAGTAATGATTGAAGTGAAAGATCTGGTCTGCGGGTATGATTCAAAATTTGTACTTAACCGGATTAATCTCAAAATAGAAAAGGAAGGACTTTGTGGGATAATCGGTCCTAACGGCTCAGGGAAAACGACTTTGCTCAGAGCAATGACCAAAATACTTAAGCTGCGAAGCGGGGAGGTTCTTTTTGATGGAAAAGATATATCCAAATTTGGATTTAGAGAATTTGCCAAAAAAGTAGCTTTTGTATCTCAGTCTTCGGAAATAGGATCTAATATGACCATAGAAGAGTTCGTTCTTCTGGGAAGGATTCCTTATCGCAGGCAGTTTCAATTTTTGGAAAGCAAACATGACTGGCAAATTGCCGAAGAGGCGATGATTTTAACGGATACCATCAGGTTTAAGGACAGACTTCTTGGAGAGCTGAGCGGTGGAGAAAAACAGCTTGCAGTTATTGCTCGAGCGCTTGCTCAGGAACCGAAATTGCTTCTTTTAGACGAACCCACAGCCCATTTGGATATAACCCATCAAATCAAAGTTTTAGATCTTATCAGAAGGCTGAATAGACAAAAAGGACTTACTGTGATTGTGGTTTTACATGACCTTAATCTGGCAAGCGAATATTGCGACAAACTAGTTCTCCTCAATAATGGACTTATTTACAAAATTGGCTCACCTCAAGAGGTATTAACATATCAGATTATTGAGGATGTTTACGAGACAGTGGTAGTGGTTGAAAAGAATCCTATTTCTTCCAAGCCATATATACTGGTGGTTTCAGAAGAAGAAAAAGCTAAAGTCCTACAATAAATTGGCGATATATTCTATTCTTTCTACGCTTTCGTCGCACTAACGTTTGAGCTCAGGCAGAGCAGCCGACGCCATTTGGCGACGGGTTGCGATTGCCTGAAGCGAATTGTTAGCGGCTAAATTTTATTATGGATCTCGCCTTCCAGAAATAATCGCAATAACATTGATGATTGATGCGGTAGCTTCGGTACACAGAGCAGCCTGCCTAAAATTTGCAGTTCTTCTATGTTGAAGATCATTGGCAAGATCGTATGCAGCTTTGGCATGTTTTCGTGCTGCTTCGTTTGAACTACTAGCTAAAGTACTTGTAATATAATTTTTAAGCATTCTTTTCGCATCTGTTTCACTGGGTTGGATACCATCCATGTTTGGGTGCTTTTTGGGATCGTATACAGATTGTGCAAGCGAAATTAAGGCGTCACGACATAAGAGGCCAATTGCTTGATATTGCTCTTCTGTTGTTGCTGATGATAAACGATTCCGGATTTCCTCAATTGTTCTATCAACTCTTGCCCATCCGGTTGGCTTTTGAAGAATAGTTGGCTGTTTCCCAGCTTCTCTATTTCTCAATTCTTCCAGTAATGGGTTGAACATTTCTGAAAGAAATTGTCTTCGGGATTGATAGGATGGCAAATCACCGATGCTCCAACGACCATACCATTCCCAAAGATCGGGATAGGGATTTGGGTTTTCAAGTTTGCGATTTCTAAGTTCGACATCAACTTCACCATATGTTTTTTGATATTCGAAATTAACATTTTGTATGCGCTGGCCACCAGTCGACACTGACACCATAGTATTTTTAAGTTTTTCTATCAACTTTAAAAGCTCTTGATTATTTATTGTTGATTTGGTTATTTTAGGCTCTTCAAAAATTTCTCCATTTAAAACTTGTTTTATCTCAAATGATAAAGCATCAAGTTCAGCTTTTGCGTCATAAGCACCACATATATCATTGATTTCCACTTCTATATTTGCAATTTGATCATTTAAAGAAGCAGGAAGTAATGCCATTGATGCTTTTTTTAATTGAATTGTTAAATAACGTAGACCCGAAGTAACAGCAGTGATTTCATCAGGGTCATCAGATGGACCACACATTCTAAAACTATTTATTTCTTCTAAAAGTTTTATTATTCGATTTTTTCTATCATCCTTCATATTTTTTATATAGCTAACACTTAATACATGAAATCCATGTTTTCTCGATTCCTCGTTACAAAACTAATAAAAGCGTATCAAATTTTTATAGATTTAAAAAGGTAATTCTTGTTTAGGTTTTGTATTTCCATTACAATATCATTAAAAACAGATTTGGTAAAAAAGATATATTCTATAATGGAGTTGTGCTGAAAATTTCCACCGAACTACAAAATTCTTGGTATTATTTTTGACTATGGTAGAATCTGTGTGAGTTCCGATTGTTTGAAAGATGATATTAGGGTTATTAGCGCAAACAAGTTTTTAAGAGGTCTGATTTGAAAAAAGTGAAAGCAAGAAATGGAGTTGAATTATGAGTTTATTACTTGATCGGATTAAAAAAGGCGAGATTTTAGTATCTGATGGCGCTATGGGTACCATACTTCAAAAGAAAGGGCTGAAAGCAGGCGGATGTCCTGAAGAGTGGAACATAACCAATCCGGACGAAGTCAGGGCAATTGCAGAAGCTTACTTAAAAGCCGGAAGCGATATTATAGTAACAAACACATTCGGCGGATCAAGATTTAAACTTGCAAAATTCGGTTTAGAGAAAAAGGTTGTCGAATTTAACAAGGCAGGTGTTACGTTGGCTAAAAAAGCAGCTCTGCAATGCGGAGGAATTGTTGCGGGCTCTGTTGGGCAGACAGGAGAATTTATACAGCCTCTGGGGCTTGTGACAGAAGATGAGATGTATGACGTGTTTCGGGAACAGGTTCTGGCGCAAATACAGGGTGGAGCAGATGCAATATGTATAGAAACCATGACGTCTCTTGAAGAAGCTTCTATTGCTGTAAAGGTTGTGAAGGAAAACACGAATGTTCCGGCTATTGCTACAATGACATTTGATAATGGAACGCAGGGATATAAAACAATGATGGGTGTTGGTGTGAAAGAGGCTGTGCTTGGATTAGAAAAAGCAGGTGCGGATATTATAGGAACAAATTGCGGTAATGGAATTGGACCTATGGTGGATATTGTCAGAGAGATGAGAAAATATTCTTCCAAGCCAATTCTTGTTCATGCTAATGCAGGAGTTCCTGAATTAATAGATGGGAAAACTTGTTTCAGAGAGACACCTGAGGATATGGTAAAAAAAGTGCCTGAACTCATAGACGCCGGAGCCAATATCATAGGTGGATGCTGCGGCACAACACCGGAGCATATAAGAGCTATAAAAAACGCAGTAGACAGCAGTCTTCTTTAGAAATTATGGATAAAAGGGATATAAAAGATTTCACCTTAGAGGAGATTAAAAAGGCAGTTGTTGAAATAGGAGAATCCGGTTATCGGGCCGAACAGATATTCTTTTGGCTCTATAAAAAAGGGGTCTGTGACTTTCAGGAAATGAGCAACCTTCCGCAGGCCTTTAGGTCCAAACTGGAGCAGGATTATTATATAAGCGCTTTAAGTCTTGCGGGAAAACTCAGTTCTGCTGACGGGACCGAAAAATTTCTATTTAATCTCGGCGACGGTAATTTTATAGAGACCGTGCTTATATGCGCCCGAAACAGAAAAACAGTCTGTCTTTCTACTCAGGCCGGGTGTAAATTCGGGTGTGTCTTTTGCGCCAGCGGTCATGGCGGTTTTATAAGAGATCTTAGCCCTTCAGAGATAATCAATCAGATATTATTTTTACAGCACAGGCTAAAACATAAAATAACAAATTATGTCTTTATGGGTATGGGTGAGCCCCTGGATAACTGCGATAATGTTCTGAAGGCGATTATGATAATGAATTCCAAATCAGGCATGGATATCGGCGCCAGAAGAATAACCGTTTCAACCTGCGGTGTAATTCCGGGGATAAGGAGACTGACAGATTTAGGTCTGCAGATTAATTTATCTATCTCCCTTCACGCGGTAACTGACAATCTTCGGGATACGCTTGTCCCGGCTAATAAACGTTATCCCCTGAAAAAACTTATTGAGGCCGGCGAACATTTCACAAAAAAAACAGGCAGGATACTTACTTTGGAATATGTTTTAATAAAAGGCAGGAATGATTCCTTAAAAGATGCGGCCGAGCTTGAGGCTATAGCCGGAAGATTGAAGGCAAAGGTAAATTTAATACCCTGCAGTCCTGTGCCCGGTCTTGGATTCCAGCCCCCCTCCAAAAAAGATATAGATATATTTATGGACAAGCTCATACAGGGCAAGATAAAGGTAACCCGGCGCGAGTCTAAAGGCAGGGATATACAGGCGGCCTGCGGCCAGTTGGCGGGCAGGTTAAAGCAAAAAGATGGCTGAATGTGAAATATAAACTTATAATATTTGATATTGACGGGACAATAACCAAGCATATAAGTTCGTGGAGATATATCCATGAAAGGTTTGAATTATGGGATACGCTTGCCTTTCAGTATCAGAAACAGTTTCTGGCAGGCAAGTTAAGTTATCGTAAATTCTGTGAACTTGACGCAGCTCATTGGAAAGGGTTGTCCGAAGAAAAAATCAGGGAAATTTTCAATGAACTCCCTTACGCCATAAATGTCCCATCCTGTATAAAACGGCTTAAACGGAGAGGGTTTAAAATAGCTGCTATTTCTACGGGTCTTCAGTATATGGCCGAAAGGGCAAAAAAAGAGTTAGGGTTTGACTACGTTTTATCTAACCGGATTATTTCCCGAAAGGGTATTCTAACCGGCGGGGTTAAAATAAACATAAATCATGGGGGAAAGGGCAGTATTTCAAAACAGATAATGAAGAGATTTTGTGTCAAACCGCACGAGGTAATAAGTGTTGGTGACAGTGCAGGAGACATCCCCCTAGCTAAATCCAGCGGATATTCTATGGCATTTAATTCATCTGATAAGGCGTTTTCGGATATAGTCGACTATAAGTGTAAGACAAAAGATTTTGAAGAGGTCTTTAACCAGATAGTATCCATCTCTGGTATAAGTACGTAATTAGAAAAAATATTGCTGAACACATGCTTTGCTGGTATAATTCCTCCTTGAAAAAGGAGATTAGTTAAATGGAAATTATTGGAGAAAGAATTAATACAAGCAGAAAGTACATTAACAGAGCTGTCAGCGAGAAAGATAAGGAATATATTCAGGAACAGGTCAGGATGCAGGATAAAGCGGGCGCTGATTATATAGACGTTAATGCGGGAACAAGTGTGTCAGGAGAGATAGGGGACTTGGAATGGCTTATGGACACTGTGCAGGAAGTTACGGATAAGTCATTATGTATTGACAGCGCCAATCCTAAGGCGATTTAATCTGCTCTTAAAAGGAATAAGAATGGAACGCCTATTGTCAATTCCATAACAGGAGAAAAGAATAGAATCGAT
>DAOVHI010000107.1 GCA_030671985.1 bacterium | reverse complement strand
ATTTACCGACCATAGCGCATATTTTGGAAGTTCCTATATCCAGCACTGTCACAATGTCTTTTTGAATTCGCATAATGTTACTTTCTGTATTTTACAGGAATAGTATTTAAATCCTCTCCAAAACGCAGATCTATGTAGAGAAGTTTTTTCCTTTGAGTTTGTTTAAGTCTGCTTAGGAGATCTTCTAATGTTGCCAGCTTTTCTTCAAAACCAGTTTTGCCTATTTTTATTTTTATTTCATTATCTTGACACATAAAGTCGAGGATCAGATTTTTAGACCTTTTGACATTTATGTTCTTCAAACTGCCAAATTCAACAAGTTTCCCCATATTATAAGCTTTTATAATTGCAATAATTTCTTTTATTAATTCAGACGTTTCCTGATTGGATGTAAGCTTTTCTCCCAAATCTACATTCTTTATCTTTAATCCTGTTATTTTGGGCAATACGCTTGATCTATTAAGCTTAATGATTACTCCGTCTTCATCTATCCCATATATATTGCGGCGATATGATATTTGTCCAATAGGAATCCTTTCTGTTATGTCTACCAAAATTGCATTTGGAAATGAACGCTCAATAATAACGGTTTTTACGTCAGGTAAGGCTTCGTAGCGTGATCTCAGTCTGTTGATATCAAAAGTAAAAATATTCACACCTTTTATATTATTAATTTCTTTTAAAACAACTACATTATCAAGAAATTTATCGTTATTTACAATAACATCATTAATACGAAAACAATTTGAGTGGATAATGAATTTTTTTAATTCCAATACCGTAAAAAAAGAGGCACATATAATTAGGAAGAGGGCTGCTATTTTGCTTATCTGTGAGATTCTCTTTTTAATAATCGCTTTCTTAGGCAGGCGCGGCGCAGCAGAGACTCTAGGCGCTATTTTAACATTCTTGCGAAGTTTTATTTTTCTACTTTTCATGTTTTTTGACTGCCATATCCAGTAATTTTAGACAGAGTTCCTTAAAATTTATTCCAGCCGCCTGTGCAGATTTTGGCAGGAGACTCGTCTCTGTAAGACCTGGAATTGTATTAATCTCTAAAACATATGGATTGAGTTTGCGATCAAGTTTCATATCCACTCTTGACATCCCGCAGCATCCAAGTATCTTATGCGCTCTGAGAGCTATCTGTTTTATATTGACGCTTTTTTCTTTTTCCAGCTTTGCAGGCACAACGAAATCTGTGGATTCTTTCTTGTATTTTGCATTAAAGTCGTAAAATCCGGACTTTGGAATAATTTCAATTACCGGCAAGGCCTTTTCCTCTAAGATTCCAACCGCTATTTCTTTTCCATCTATATGCTTTTCACATATTACATTATCGTCATAATGGAAAGCAGTTTCCAGAGCTTTTTTAAATTCATCTTTTTTTCTTACGATAGATATTCCGATTGTTGAACCCTCAGTAGACGGCTTAACGACTATAGGAAAGTTCCTCAACGGATTAGCGATATAGGATTTATCTTTAGTCATTATCCTAAATTCAGGAGTTAGAATTCCAGCAACCTGAAATAAATGCTTGGAAGCTATTTTATCCATGGAGAGAGAGCTTGCAAGAACTCCTGAACCTGTATACGGAATGTCTAATATATCAAGCATTCCCTGAATTGTCCCGTCTTCTCCTGGTTTGCCGTGAAGAGCAATGAATACAATATCTATCTTCTCCTTTATCAGCTTGCTAGGCAGCTCTCTGTTAACATCAAAAGCAGCAGCATTCATCTGGGCCGCTTTAAGAGCCTTTAGGACACAATTCCCGCTTTTAAGAGATATCTCTCTCTCAGAAGAAGGTCCTCCCATTAAAACAGCAATACGCCTATTTTTCATATCCCCATTACTTTAACTTCTTCTTCTAATTCTACACCAGTTTTTTCAAAAACCGTTAGTTTAATTTTTTTAATAAGTTCTAAAACATCCTGAGCGCTTGCATTGCCCTTATTGACAATAAAGTTAGCGTGTTTCTCGGAAACCTGCGCATCTCCAACAGCAAGTCCTTTTAGTCCGGCTTTATCAATTAATCTGCCGGCAGAATGCCCGTCCAGATTCTTAAATATACACCCTGCGCTGGGTATGTCAAGAACCTGTGTGGATTTTTTGTGCTCCAAAAGGATGGATACGCGATCACTGATTTCTTTCTTACTACCTGTTTTTAGTTTTAGTTTTGCCTCAAGTATTATGTATTTAGACAAATTAGACTTGCGATATCCAAAACGCAGATCCTCTTTTCCAAGTTCACATACATTGCCATTCATATCAATTGCTTTTACGGATTCAATAAGATTTCCAATTGACACATGCTCTATGTTTCGGATTTCTTTCGTTCCCGCATTCATAACTACTGCGCCGCCAACAGTCCCCGGAATGCCTGCGGCAAACTCAAGTCCCGTAAGTTCTACCTTAGCAACTTGTTTTAGAAGCTTTGAAAGCAGGGTGCCGGCTCCGCATATAACACTATCCGTTTTTATGCTGATACTGCATAACCCATGCGCTAAATTTAATACAACTCCTCTTATTCCTCTATCTCTGATTAATACGTTTGTTCCTCCGCCAAGAGTTGTAACGGGAATACTATGACTATTGCAGAACTTGAGAATGTTTTTGATATTCGAGATATCTTTTGGGTATATCCACGCATCTGCAAGACCTCCAATTCTAAAAGAGGTATGTTTGGATAAGAGTTCATCAAACAGAACCTCTCCGCTTATCAAATTACGAAGTTCTTTAACTAATTCTTTATTCATATTAGTTTGTCAGTAAGTTCTCCTGCTACCGCGGAAATATCGCCTGCTCCCATAAAAAGTATTATATCTCCTTTTTCAATAGTATTGCTTAGATAACTAAGAATCCTGTTTTTGTCAGGAATATATACTACATCTTTATAACTATTCTTCTTCATGGCATTAAAAATCGTGTCTGTGCCAGCTCCTTTTATAGGGGGCTCTCCTGCGCTGTATACATCGGTCAATATGACCTTGTCAGCTGTTTCCAGAGACACAGCGAATTCCTTATATAGTTTTTCAGTTCGCGTATAGCGATGTGGTTGAAACACAGCTACAACGCGCTTTTTGCCCAAATTTTTAGCTGTTTCCAAAACAGCCTTAATCTCAGTCGGATGATGGGCATAATCATCTATAATCATCATATTCCCGATATGCGCCTTGATCTGAAATCTTCTGTCAACACCTCTAAAACTTTGCAATGCTTTCTTAATTGAATCAAAGGATAATCCTATTTCCATGCCAAGCGCAACGGCTGCCAGCATGTTAATTACATTATGTTTTCCCTGAACTCCTATTTTGATAGAACCAAGCAATTCAGCGTTTTTATACACATCAAAATTTGTTGAAAATCCTTCACGTATCAGATTATCAGCTCGTATATCAGCATTCTTGCTCATTCCATAAGTTGTTATTGGTGGTTCAAAATTTTCCTTGTGCAGTTTGGAAACCAGTTCTTTTGCATTTTTGTTGTCAATGCAGCAGAATATTCTACCTGATTTGTCTACACGTTCTGCGAAATAGTGAAACGTGTTTGTAATATCTTCAAGGTTCTTATAATACTCCAGATGGTCTTCATCAATATTTGTAATAATTCCCAAATATGGATTTAGTTTCAAAAAAGACTTATCGCTTTCATCAGCCTCTGCTACAAACCATTGGCTTGCTCCTAAGCGGGCATTTCCGCCTAAAGAACTAATTTTGCCTCCTACAATTACTGTCGGATCATAACCTGTTTTTATAAGCATATGCGCAATCATTGATGTTACTGTGGTTTTTCCATGACAACCTGTTACGAATATGCTCTTTTTGTTATCTGCTGTTTTTGCGAGTAGTTCCGCTCTGTGGATTATGGGAATCTTTCTTTTCCCGGCTTCAACAAGTTCAGGGTTAGATTTTGAGATAGCTGTGGAATAAACTACAATATCCTGAGTTGTTATGTTTTTAGCACTATGATCACGGAAGATATGCGCGCCGTTTAGTTTGAGTTTATTGATTATTGATGAAGTTTTCTTATCTGAGCCGCTTACTTCATATCCTGATTTGAGTAGAATATGTGCTAGTCCGCTCATTCCTATTCCGCCAATACCAACAAAGTGAATGGATTTTACGTTTCCTAACATATTCAGCTTCTTTTTTTATTATCAAGCAATATAAAATCAATTTCCCCTTTATTACTATTCACTTTAACCACTTGCGCTTTTACCGAATCTCCGAGTTGAAATCTTCTCTTTGTGCGTTTTCCTATAAGCGCAAACTGTTTCTCGGAAAACCTGTAGTAGTCATTCTTTAGTGCTCTGACATGAACAAGCCCTTCAGCAAGAGTATCATTAAGTTCAACGAATAAGCCATACGGCTGAACACCGGATATGACGCCCTCAAATATATCTCCCACTTTGTTCTTCATAAACTCAACCTGTTTTAACTTAATTACCTCCCTTTCTATCTTAACGGCTGCTTGCTCTCTTTCAGAAGCAATATCTGCAATCTCAGAAAGATTATCTATTTGATTTTTGAACTTGTTTTTAAGAATTCTGTGAACAATTAGGTCAGGATAACGTCTGATAGGGGATGTGAAGTGAGTATAACAATTCAATGCAAGCCCAAAGTGTCCGACATTTTTGGTGGAATATATGGCTTTTTGCATACAGGTTAAGAGAATCTGACTAATAAGAATATGATTCTTTTTCCCATTTGTTTTGTGCAGAAATCTTTGTATGTATTTTGGTTTTTTGGATTGGTTTTCATTGAATTTATAATCCAATGTTCTTACAAGCGATGCGAAGTCTTTTATTTTTGATTCGTCGGGAACTTCGTGAATGCGATAGATCATAGGAGCTTTTTTCTTAGTAAT
>DAOVHI010000091.1 GCA_030671985.1 bacterium | reverse complement strand
TGTTCCACTTATAAACGGTGTTGGATCATAATAGACACGAACAAGGTACTTATAGTTGTAATTGTCTTTCATGGTAAGAACTTTTGCTGTCCTGATTACATGATCACCATCATTGTAAAACATTGTATCACAGGACATGAGTTTATGATATAATAACCATTATGAATTCTAAAATATATCTGGCTCCTATGTCAGGAGTAACAGACCTTGCTTTTCGTCTTGTAAGCCGCAGATTGGGCGCGTCACACTGTTTTTTTGAGATGCTTGATTCAAAAGCTATAGTTTATGGCAATCAGAAGAATAGGGGACTCATAAAAACAATTAAGAAAGATTCTCCGATTTCCGCACAGCTTCTGGGCGCGGATCCTTCAATAATGCTTGATGCTGCTGAACAGCTTATCTCACTTGTCGATATATCTTTTCTGGATATAAACGGCGCATGTCCGGTAAAAAAAGTAACAAAAAAGGGCGCTGGCGCTGCCCTGTTAAAAGACACAGCGTTATTCGGCAGGATCATTAAAAAATTAGTTTCCAAACTACGAATTCCAATAACAGTTAAGTTAAGAACAGGTTTCGATAAAAGAGATATCGGAGAATGTGTAAGGACTGCTGAAGAATGTCAGGAAAACGGCGCTTCTACCGTCTTTATACACGGCAGAACAATGTCGCAGAGATACTCAGGCGATATTGACTATGAATCAATAAAGGCTGTCAAAAAAGCTTTAAAGATACCCGTATTCGGAAGCGGAAATATATTTAACCCTTTAATGGCTAAAAAGATGCTTGACGAAACAGGATGCGACGGAATTCTGGTTGCGCGCGGAGCGCTCGGTAATCCATGGATATTTAAAGATATCGAAAGCTATTTAAAAAACGGTGAGACTTCTAAAAATCCAACTCCGTCTACAAAGAAAAAGATTCTCAAAGCTCACCTTGCTTACATAGAGAAGTATAAGGATATGGGACCCGCTAATAAGATAGGTTTTATGGGTAAAATAGCAATGTGGTATTTTAAAGGTCATTACAACGGCACAGAAATTCGCAGCCGCATAAGCAATATAACGTCATATGACGAATTGATCAATCTGATAGACTCCGTTCAATAACAAAGGCAAGGTTATCCCTTGCCTCTGTTATTTTTTGCTTATATTATGAACAGCATGAACAGGAATCATCCTTTTTAACCATCGGTTTTCCACAACATTCTGGAACAGGCTGGCATTCTTCAATCTCAACTATCTTATCGCAGCAATTGTCAGCGCATTTGTACTTTACCTTTTTCTTAGGCTCTGAATCGCAGCACCCCATTTGACTCACCTCCTTTTAAAACTCGTTATAAATTTGATGTATCACATCATGACAAATTAACCACTCCAGATTAGGTATATTCCCCCCAGAATGACAAGAACTCCACAAATCTTTTTTAAAATAATCGTGCCTTTGGATTTCTCGCTCCAGTTCAAATAATGCTGAACAACTTCAGTAAAAGTGCCCGCGAAAATAATCACTGAACAATGACCAATGCCGTAAACAAATAACAGTGTCACTCCATATAGAAACTGTGTAGATGCTATCTTAAATGCAACGCCGAGCATTGGCGCCATATAAGCAAATGTGCATGGTCCTAGGGCAATGCCAAAAACAAGACCAAGT
This sequence comes from bacterium, assembly GCA_030671985.1. Classification (GTDB taxonomy): domain Bacteria; phylum JAHJDO01; class JAHJDO01; order JAHJDO01; family JAHJDO01; genus JAHJDO01. The sequence goes on along the minus strand of DAOVHI010000091.1, from coordinate 4,296 downwards.
ATAAAACTAGCCAATAGTCCTTTTTTCTTAAACGCAGGCTGATTTGATTTTCCAAAAAAAGGAAGAGGAATAATTCCTAAAAGATGAAGACCTATGATGAAGAATATTACGGCTACAATATAGTTTCCATAGGAGCCTATATCTCCTAACATTCGTCCAAGAAATCCGGTAATTAATCCTATTGCAGCGATAGTTATTAAAATGCCCGAAGAAAAAAGCGTTGCCAGCCAGAAAGCTCTTTTTGTTGAAATCCTGCCCTGTTCATCAATGAAACCTATAATTAAAGGAATGCTTGCAAGATGGCAGGGACTTAATAAGATACTTAATATTCCCCAGATAAAAGAAGCGGTTAAGGCAATGATCGGACCTGATTGAAGAGAATTGGATAACCACTCAAACAAGGTTCTTATCATTATTCCACTCCTTGCTTCTTTAGTACCTTAATTATCTCTTCTTTGGAGAAGAATCCTGTATGTCGGAAAAATTCTTTTCCGTCTTTGTCAAGAAAAACCTGCGTGGGAATCGCTCTAACACCATACTTTTGACCGTAAGGTCTTCCTTCAGAAGTCCATACATCGTAAAAAACCACCTTGACCTGACCTGCATACTCTTTTTTTATTTCAGCTATTATCGGCTGCATCATCTTGCAGGGGACACATTTTACGGAGCCAAGTTCTATAAAAGTAACTTTTATAGTTTTGGAATTTAACTGTTCTTCCTGATGAGTTTGCTTTTCCCCACTACAACAACTCCAACAGCCAAGAATTGGAAAAAGCAGAATAACCATTGCTATAAAACAGATATTTCTTGCCAGCTTATGATACATTTTGTCCCTCCTTTAACCAGTTTTTGATTTCTTCTAAGCCTGGTATTTTACCAGTGCTTTTAACTTCTCCGTCAATGACTAAGGCAGGAGTGAGCATCACTCCACGATTCATAATTTCTTTAATCTCTGTTACCTTTGTTATCTCAGCGTCAATTCCCGATTCTTTCACTGCCTGCCCGGCAAGCTCAGCCAGTTTCTTGCACTTTGGACAGCCTGTTCCCAAGATTTCAATCTTCATTTCTCGCCGCCCTTGTTTTTAATTTACAATGTATCCAAACAAAATCCCGCTTATCGTAGCCATAATAACTACTAACCCTACGTATACGACTGTTTTTTTGGTTCCAATAACGCCTCTGATAACCAGCATATTAGGCAAACTCAATGCCGGGCCAGCCAACAACAATGCCAAAGCAGGCCCTTTGCCCATGCCTGCCCCAATAAGACCTTGTAGGATTGGAATTTCAGTTAATGTTGCAAAGTACATAAATGCCCCGACAATTGACGCGAAAAAATTAGCCGGCAATGAATTTCCGCCAACAGCTTTTTCAATAATCCATGAAGGTATTAGTCCCTCGTGACCAGGTCTGCCTAAAAGAAGACCCGCCACAATTACACCCGCCAAAAGCAAAGGCATAATCTGTTTTGCAAATCCCCACGATGCCTGCGACCAATCTTTGAGTTCATTTTTCTTAAACCATCGCACGATCATAACAACAAGTATAATTAAAAAGATAGACGTTATATACCACTTGAAGTTAAAAATTAACGGCCAGATTCCTGTGTCTCCTGCCTGCGGTTTTCCCAAGTTTGCAAATACCAGAATAAATACCATAGACGCAAAATAGAAAGCGTTTTTCCAGAGAGGTCTGGCTTCTTTTTCTTCTCCGGACTGAAAATCGCTATTGGCATGTCTTGCTCTTTCCTCCTTAAGAAATATAAGATGCATCAAAAAACCAATCACTATACTAAAAACTATTGCTCCGACAGCCCTTGCCAATCCTAACTGCCAGCCCAGGATACGCGCCGTCATAATAATGGCTAATACGTTAATGGCAGGACCTGAATAGAGAAATGTTGTGGCAGGACCTAAGCCGGCGCCTCTTTTATAAATCCCGGAAAATAGCGGTAAAACCGTACAGGAACAGACCGCAAGTATTGTCCCTGAAACAGAAGCAACGCTATAAGCTAAAAACTTGTTTGCCTTTGCTCCAAAATATTTGATCACAGACGCTTGGCTTACAAAGACGGAAATCGCCCCTGCAATAAAAAACGCAGGTACAAGACAAAGTAAAACATGTTTTCGCGCATACCATCTGACCAAAGCCAGCGCTTCAAATACAGGATTTCTAAACGGCAGCATTTCGACAGGAAGATAAAAACATCCAAGAAATGCCGCAGTCATCAATAAAAGTTTCTTGTTCTCTTTCATAATTACCCCTTTTTTATAATCTCACAGCATCCGCCTTCAATCTTTATGGCTTTAATATTCACCAGGGCATCACCAATTTTTCGATGGGCGGAAGATATAATTCTCGAAAAGGTCGGTCTTGAAATATTCATCATCTTTGCCGCTTCTTCTTGTTTCAGTTCTTCTAGATCGGCAAGTCTTACTGCCTCAAATTCATCAAGACTCAAGTGTACACCGGCCAATTTACTTAAAGGCTTGCATTGCGGTCTAAAACATCTCTCTCCAGGCACACACTTAATCCATCTGGGTTTTTTAGGTCTCATCAAATTTCCAAGTTATTATGAACATATGTCCATAATAAACAACGAGAAACTCTCTGTCAAGAAAAAATATGCTGAAGCAGTCTGTTGTTCTCTCTGCTGTCGATTGTTCACACCACCGCAACCGCCTGTCCGTTTATCATTCCTGCAGATTTAATCGGGGAATCTGGTAGGGGACTGGCATGCTTGTTCTTTTTGTTTTACCGAATTAGTATTGTTTCCCCTGATTGTGATTTCTTGATGTCTTCTGCTTAACTTTAATAAACTTTTTCTTGCTAAAGTTATAATCCTATGTTATATTAAAGCTGGAGGTGAGAATATGCTAAAAGCAACACTAGCTGTTAAGATTAATCCAGATATCAGTGACCGTGTCAAGGAGTTCTGCATGGGACATGGAATCAAGTACAGCTTCTTTGTAGAAAAAGCGCTCCAGGAGCGGCTGGAACGCGAAGAACTCAAGGAAGACCTGCTGGATATGAAGATGCTTCGTGGAGAAGAAAAATCCGCAGTATCTTTTGAGGAATATTTAAAAGTACGTAATGTATAAGATATTTATTCTTACTAAAGCGCAAAAGGATCTAGATACTTTCCCAACAGGAGTTTTTAAGCAGATTAAAAACAAAATACTCCTTCTTCCTAAAAATCCACGTCCTTCCGGATGCCTAAAACTAACTGCTGAAGAGGGCTATCGTCTGAGAGCAGGAAATTACAGAATTCTATACCGTATAGATGATAAAAAGAAAGTCATCTATCTTTACAGGATAAAACATAGAAAAGAGGTATATAGGTAGGGGCACAATATTTTGTGCCTTTTTTTCTCTTGTTCTCTCCACTGTCGATTGTCCCCTCCTACCGCAACCGCCTGCTTTAGCTGGCGGCTATTGTAGGGGCAGCCCTTGCGGCTGTCCGTTTGTCATTCTCCGACTTGATCGGGGAATCTAGGTAGGGGACTGGCATGCCTGTCCCATTTGCTTTGTTGTGTCATTCTCCGATTAAACATGGGAATCTTGAAAATTTATTGAGATTTTAAGTAATTTGGGGTATGGTAGCATTAAATATGAAATACAAACTAAATATATATCATAGAAACACTCCTGACCAAGAATTATTAGATGACCTTAAAAAAGTTGCTGATCAAATTGGAATAGATAAAGTTACAATAGAACAATACGATCAGAAAGGAAATTTTCATTCTGCAACATTAAGGAATCGATTTGGTACTTGGAATAAAGCCTTAGAAAAGGCAGGCCTAAAAATAACAGTAAAACAAAACCTTTCGGAAGTTGAATTATTCGAAAATATTGAAGAAATATGGATTAAACTTGGACGGCAACCTTTATACAAGGAAATTAAAAATCCTCTTTCAAAATATTCTCCGAAACCTTACGAAAAGAGATTCGGGACATGGCGAAAAGCACTTGAATCCTTTATTGGATACATTAATTCCAGTAAAGAAGAAATTCAGGAAACTGAAGAAAATGAACAAAGTGAGAAAAATTCAGATGCAACTAAAATTGCAATTAAACATAAAACTAAAAGGAATATTAGTCTAAGATTAAAAGTTCAAGTATTAATGAGGGACGGCAACAAATGTAAACTTTGCGGTATCACTGTAACTGGTGAAGATATACATTTTGACCACATAAAACCTTGGTCTAAAGGAGGTGAAACAGTTTTAGAAAATCTCCAAGTTCTGTGCGCACCACATAATTTAGCTAAAGGTAATTTGTACGTCTGTAATT
>DAOVHI010000048.1 GCA_030671985.1 bacterium | reverse complement strand
TTCCTTCTCCAGCATAGCCAGAAGTTTTATTATCTGTGCTTCATCCTGCTGTTTGAATGCCTGCATAAACACAAAGTTGCTAAGTATGATTTCTCCGATCAGAGCGGCTCTATTTTCAAGGGTATCTATTTTGTCCGTGATTAAATCTGTTGCGCTATGTATCTTTCTCTTTATGTCCTTTTCTAACTGTCCGGATATCACTCTTGTGGCTACAAAAGTTGAGATTAAAATGGGCACAAGTGCCATTAACATAAAGGAGAAGATAAGTTTGTTTTGAATATTCGGCTTGAAAAAGCGCATAAAATTAATCAGCCTTTAGCTGTAATTATTGGTTCTTGACCATTAGTTCAAAATTTTCCGAAGAAACACTTCTTGCTCCCATTCCTCCTGCCATCATACGAATAAAGCGGTCGGAGGTCACCACCAGAGCCCTTGATTTATCCGGGAGCTTATAAATCATTCTTTCAATTGTCGAATCTGCGGTCTTGCCGTTCTTTGAAAAAATAATGTTGACGTCAGTGTTTATCTGATCAGAACACATATTATCAAATCTTTTGGAACCGTCAAATACTATGGACACGTCTTTATCATTAAAATCTTGATATCTTGTCATAATCTGAATTAGTTTCTCTCTGGCGTACTCCAATCCTTCTCTTTCGGCTTCTCTTAAGCAAGCCCATGCATAAATCACATTATAACCGTCAACAATAACCATAATAACGCTAATTATACGCAAATTAGGGATTAAATGCAAAATAATGGGAGTTTAATTAGACACTGCCGATAAAACAAGATATAATAAATTCAATCTTAAAATAGATACTAAAGGAGATAATTAGATGATTCCTAGATATTCACTGCCCGATATGGAGAGGATCTGGAGCGATGAGAATAAGTTTAATACATGGCTCAAGGTTGAATTGCTTGCGTGTGAAGCTCTGTGTGAGCTTGGTGAGATACCAAAAGAATCTTTAAAAAAGATAAAAGATAAAAGTAAATTTGATATAAAGAGGATTCATCAAATAGAAAAAGTAGTGAAGCATGACGTAATCGCTTTTCTTACATCTATCTCCGAAAAAGTAGGCAAAGACGCGCGTTTCATTCATATGGGTCTTACCTCTTCCGATGTATTGGATACAGCTCTTTCTTACAATATGACTCAAGCTGTAGATTTGCTTTTGGAAGATTTACTGGAACTGAAGAGAGCGCTTAAGAAGATGGCTAAAAAGCATAAGAATACTGTTATGATCGGCAGGTCCCATGGTGTACATGCAGAACCGATAACATTCGGATTGAAAATGCTTCTATGGTTTGATGAGGTTGAGAGGCATATACAGAGACTTGAGCATGCAAAGAACACAATAAAGTATGGGAAAATATCAGGGGCAGTAGGAACTTATTCCAACATAGATCCATATGTAGAGCAGTATGTATGTAAAAAACTTGGACTTACCCCGTCTCCGTTATCAACACAAGTATTACAAAGAGACAGGCACGCGGAATTAATGACAACATTAGGTTTAATTGCAAGCTCTCTGGAAAAATTTGCTACCGAGATAAGAGGATTACAGCGCACGGAGGTTAACGAAGTACAGGAAGCTTTTGCCAAAGGGCAGAAGGGCTCTTCCGCTATGCCTCATAAGAAAAATCCTATTATTTGCGAACGCATATGCGGACTGGCGAGGCTGATCAGAGCTAATTCCATACCTGCAATGGAGAATATCGCTTTATGGCATGAAAGAGATATTTCGCACTCATCCGTAGAAAGAATAATTATTCCCGATAGCACAATTGCTCTGGATTACATACTGCATAAATTTATTTGGCTGATAAAGAATCTTTTGGTGCGTCCGGAAAACATGAAAACCAATCTTGAAAAAACCAGAGGCAGTATCTTTTCCCAAACAATACTGCTAAAACTTGTGAAAAAGGGCTTAACAAAAGAAGATGCGTATGAAATAGTGCAACACATCTCTATGGAAGCAGTAAGAGAGAAAAAAGATTTTAAAACGGTTCTCTTGAAAAACAAAAAAATGCGCGACATATTATCTCGTGAAGAGATAAAAGAAAGCTTCAATATCAGAACACACCTAAAAAACATTAAGGAAATTTACAAAAGATTCGGAATCTAACGCATAGGAGGTTCTGCCTTAAAGCGAGCATCACAGGAAACTTTTTATCATAAATGCCACACAAGCTACAATAACTAAGACAAGCACTATAGCTACCAGTGGATTCTGCTTTTTTTGTTGTGTATTTTGAGATTTAATAACCATGTTATCACCCCCTCTTTTATATATTTTCGGGCAACTCGACTACCCATATATCAAAGTTTCCGCTTTTGTCTGACTGAAAGGCAATTTTGCTTCCATCGGAAGAAAAGCATGGATATAATTCATTATATTTATCATTCGTGATCTGAACAAGGTTAGTCCCGTCACCACTCATAACCCAGAGGTCATAATTGCCGCCTCTATTAGATACAAAAGCTATCTTGTTTGTTTTGAATGAGACACTTGGAAAGCTATTCCATGCGGTGTCTGTCAAGCGCGTAGTGCTCCTTTCATTAATGTTTATTAAATGCAGGTCATCATCACAGAAGAAAAGCACTTTTTTGGCATTATCCATCCAGCACGGATAGTCTTGATAACCCTTTGTCGTAATATAATTAGGTTCTTTATCATCTACTCCTTTTATTATTCGTAAGTTATTCTGAGAAACAAACACAATTTGTTCGTCAAGCGGCGAACATGAAGGGCTATATCCATCTACTCCTTTATCCAATTGTCTAAGATTAGTTCCGTTGCTATTAACTATATATAGCTTAGACCCTGCATTATCGTTCAGTTTTGTCGAACTAAAAATTATCGATTTGCCATCAGCGCTCCAGGTCGGTCGATTGTCAAGTGTCGCTGTGTGAGTTATGCGTTTTGGTTCTTCTTTTCCTTCAGAATCTATGATCCATATATTTTGCGCATCATTCTGATAGGATGCATAAGCTATTTTGGTTCCATCCGGGGAAAAAGCGGGAGCGGAATCATACTCATGAACTTTTGTGATTCTTGTAAATTTTATCCCAAGCTTTGTCTTTTCTTCTTTGTCTGCCGGCCTTTTTTTTGTGACTATTCTCGATTCTGATATTTCCCTGCTTGTGTCCACAGTTATTGTGTCGCTTTTTTGACACCCAAGCATAGATAAACAGACTACCGACATTACGGAAAAAGCCACGTACATTCTCATGCCATATATTTTACGGCACAACACAGACTCTGTCAAAGGTTTTTTATCTCATCCATAAATAGTTTAGCTAATTTTGCATCTCGTATAACAATTACATTCTCCCAATTTAATTTATGGGCGCTGAATGTTGGATTAAAGGAACCCGTAATTATTATTTGTTTATCTATTATGAAAACTTTATGATGCATCTGGTGGGAATAATTCTTATCCCACTTTACGTCAATGCCTACATGACGGAAAAAGCTGAACATGTTCCAGAAACTATTCATGCTTTTTTCCATCACGCCTGTTATTTTTATGCCTTTGTTGTGCTTAGATATAATAGCTTTGGCTATATCTTTGTCCGTGAAAATAAAACTTGCAAAACAAATGCTTTTCTCAGCGTTGTTTAACAGTTGAATTATTTTCTCTTTACAATTATCTTTTTTTGAGAAGAAGGCCACTGTTTTCTTGGTAAGCGCAGGGCTGTGTTCGCCGACGCTATTATGAAAATCTTCAGAACGGGAAATTCTATGGAATTCATTTATGAAATCTTTGGCTAATGTTTCCGAATTTATAATAACTACGTTATTGTTATTGTAATATGTGCCGTTATAAGTGGGGTTGTATGACCCTGTCCATATAACCTTATTATCAAATACGCAAAATTTATTATGCATAAGGCCTCTTGTTTGACTTGTGGTCTTTACGCTGATATGTTTTCTCAATCGCGCATATTGAGACCTAAAGTTATTTATTCTTCCATTGTCCATTACTAAATGTATCTTTACTCCTCTGTTTTTTGCGTCTATCAAGGCAGAAGCAACTTTAGGAAGTCTCAGACTGTAAAATGCGCCATAAATATTTTTCTCGGATAGATTTATCAATTTTATCAATTGTTCATCCAGATTATCTTTTGGGCCAAAATATGTGGAAATAGAATTATAATCTTTGAGCGAAGGGCTTTTCTTCCTATTAACTTTAATATGTTTATGACAGGGTAAAAAGCTTAAAAGGATACCTGCCAAGATTATCAGCTGGATTTTTTTGAACATAGTATATTAACTTTATTATTCTTTATTTTTATTGAAATTGTTCCATCTGTGTCTGTGTAATAGATATCTTTATCATGAATATGTTTTGTGTCAGAAGGTTTGTGTTGTTGATAAATTAGGATTTTTCTACCGTTAATACTGATCATATGTGCGCAGTCAGGAGTAACTAAAAGCTCTGCGTTGCATGACGCAATGCGAAGCTTAAGATTGTTATTGCAGATATTTAAACTAATTCTCGAAGATTCAAAAACGGGTTCTTCGTGCTTGATGTTTCTGTATGTAAGTCCGGCATGTTCAATAAAATTGAGGAAATTCTTATATGTGAACGAGTTTTTGGCCTGCGCAGTGTCCAGAACTTGTTTAATTTTGAAGTTCTTTGATAGATCAACAACTGTGCCTAGATGATCATCACTTACTCTATTCAAGAACAGATAATCAATTTTTGAGACATGTTTTGTCCATAGAAGAGGTTGAATTACTTTTTCGACATTATAAAATTTATTGCTGTCACCAGTTATGAGCATGGTTTTATTTTGATTCCATCCACAAGGGAATTTTACAAATACTACATCTCCGTCTGGAGAATGAGGAAAAACAATTTCAATAGAACGATTATTTAGCCTTGGAAATAAAAATAAAATTAATAAAACAAGTGTTAAAGTATATAGGATTTTCTTATTTTTTATACCGTTGTAAATGGCATATAAGGCAAATGCAATTAACATATAATATCCAACAATATCTGCAATGTACGGCTTTGGTACCTTCATATACATGAAGTCCATTGATGAGAAAAATTCTATTAATCTTAATAGCATTGTCAATAGAATCCAATTTGGCACACTGAAGATATAAGCAAGTTTAATCCACAATATTCCAAATATTGATGCGAGCAATCCAAGTGCCAATACGCCGGCGACAATTGGAAGCATTATAATATTAGTAAAAATACTCCATAAGGACAGGTAGTTAAAATGATATGCGACTATTGGTATAACGCTTATCTGGGCTGATAAAGACACTGCAAAGGCAACAAGCAAAAAATGCGGTTTTAATTTAATTCTTTCAATTAGTATGGGAGCAAGGCAAATAATTCCGAATGTAGCTATAAAAGAAAGCTGGAAACCGGCATCAAACAAGCTGTATGGATTAATGAGTAAAAGCATAAGGCATGCCAATGATATGTTGATATAAAGATTGGATTCCCTGTCAATTATGATGCCAGCCAATACTGCTAAAGCCATTATGGTTGTACGGAATATCGGATCCCGCATACCTGTAACCATGCAATACAATATAATTAACAGTATCAGTATAAATGCGGCAACTTTTCTTGGGATTCTGCATAACTTTAGAAATCCCCAAAACATAAGAAGAATCAGCCCGACATGAAGGCCTGATACTGCAAGAATATGTGCTATCCCGCTTTTTTTAAACATATCAAAAATTTGCTGTGGTATATCCTCTCGCATGCCCAGAAGAATTCCGTTCAGCATCGCGGCCTGAGGATCCGGTAAACTTTGGTTATTAATCGCTTTTATCGCGTTCTTTAAGGCAAGCGCTTTGCCAATAATAAAATTCCCCCTATCCCTTGCAATAATTTTTATATTCTTTGCGTCTTTTATTCTCATTACTCCATATATGTGACGTCGTTCCAGATACTTTCTGTAGTTGAATGTTCCTATGTTCCCCGACCAATATGGTTGAGAAAGTTTTCCAAATACCTGAACTTTGTCACCATATTTAAACTTAAGACTGCAAGAGCTTATCCTGACAAGAATCAATCCTTTAGGGGTTCGCAAGTTATTAATTTGCTCTGGAGATATAATGATATTCGTATAGAATCTTCTACAGACAGGGTCTTTTATTATTACGCCTTTAATTTGAATGTCGGCATCGTAGGGACGTTGCATTGCAACGTCCCTACGATGAAAATAAGAGAACAGCAATATACCTGCAATAAATAGAAGAGTAATGTATATGAAAGGATTATTCTGGCGTTTCACAAAGAACTTTATAGTAAATCAGAATCTCTTTAGCAAGAATAAAAAAATTCTTATCTTTTCCCATATTTGGCTTTTTTGTCGGCGACCATGGGAAGGGGATTCAACGCTTTTTCCGAAAGGAAAATATCGCAAATTTGTGATATTTTCTTGATATTTTCTGTTTTTTGTTTTCGCAAGATATTCTCAAGTCCAATAATTAGTCCCTCTTTTTCTCCAATTGATGATTGTCGTGAAGCGAAAGAAAAAAAAGTATCTTCCTCAACACCAAGAGCATCTGCAAGTTTCTCTATGGTATCCAAAGAAGCGCTCTGTTTACCTCTTTCTATTATCCCAATATAAGTAGAATGCAGTCCGGCTTTTTCTGCCAGCCCTTCCTGTGTCAGACCTTTAGTCAATCTTATACTTCTTAATCTCTTCCCAAACAATTCTCTTAAGTTTCCCATACATCTCCTTTCTTATTTCATTATAGCCGCAAAATTCAATATTTTAAACAGACTAAAATTTTAATTTTCTCTTGACAAATACAACTATAATCTGTTTTAATATCCAAAAAGATAATCCTATGAAGATAAAAGGAAATTAAAAAATGGTTTTCAGGGCAATCAAATCTCTTGTGACGGGAAAGAAGAAAGCAAAAAAAACAGATATTGAACGCAGAGAGTATCCTCGTCTGGATATAAAAGCAGTTGTTAATTATCTTGCGTATTCTTCGATAGACAGCATAAAGGAATATCAGGCTTATACGAAAAACATAAGCGGCGGTGGAGTTTGTATAAGTACGGTTAACTGTATAACAAGGAATACAATCCTGGAACTGGAAGTAAAAATACCCGGTTATAGTTCTATGATCAATGCTCTTGCGTGCGTCGTATACTCAAGGGGAAACGAAGTAGATAATGATTTTGACACGGGAGTTTATTTTACAAATATTTCTAATGAAGAAAAAAAATACATTATGGAATATGCGAATAGAGTTATCCGAGACACAAAGACGAAAGAAAGCAAATAAATAATAACTAGTTTGAAGCGATCTTGTTCTCTTTATCCACAAATACAACCTTGCTTTTGAAATTTGGGATTTCGTCACTAGTGATCAGAGCATAAGAAATAATGCATAATTCGTTGCCAATCTCACCGCGTCTTGCTGCAGGACCGTAAAGCGCAATTATTCCGGAGTTTTCTTTTTCTTCTATAATGTATGTCTCAAGTCTGGTTCCGTTTTGGAAATTCAGAACTTGTACTCTTTCCCCGGGTATCATACCGCTTGCTCTGAGAAGCGCTTTGTCTATGCCAATGCTGCCATTATAATCAATAATCTTTTTTGTAATTACGGCTTTGTGAATTTTTGCTTTTATTACATTTGTTAATATCATATTAATTCCTTATTTAAAGTTATTTAGTATAATCCAACTCTGCAAGCTGTTTGTAGAATTGGAATCTTTGTGTAACGTTTTGTTGAGCGAACTTCATTAACTTATCTGCGCGTTTCGGATCTATTTTTTTCAGCACTCCGTACCTGTTCTCATTATAGGCATAATCGGAGAACGGGATCTGCGGTTCTTTGCTATCAAGTATAAGAGGATTTTTCCCATCCTCGGCAAGCTGCGGGTTGTATCTGTAAAGAGGCCAGTAGCCGCTTACTACCGCATTTTTTTGCTCAGTAAGGCCACGTGTCATATCTATGCCATGAGCTATGCAGTGAGAGTACGCAATAATTATTGAAGGACCATTATAGGCTTCCGCTTCTACAAACGCCTTAACTAACTGGTTCGGATCAGCGCCTATTGCAACTTTTGCAACATAAATGTATCCATAACTCATGGTCATAAGTCCGAGGTCTTTTTTGGGAACCGGTTTTCCTGCCGCTGCAAACTTGGCAACGGCGCCAAGAGGAGTGGCTTTTGAAGACTGCCCGCCGGTGTTTGAATATACCTCGGTATCCAGTACAAGGATATTAATATTTTTGCCTGAAGCCAAAACATGATCAAGTCCTCCGTATCCTATATCATATGCCCAGCCATCTCCTCCAAGTCCCCATACGGATTTTTTAACCATATAATCTGAAACAGTAAAAAGTTCCTCGCAATCTTCGCAATCGCAGGATTTTAATAAGTTGTTTAACTTCACAACTTGTTTTCGTTGCTTTTCTATATTTTCCTGTGTTGACTGGTCAGCATTTTTTATTTCCGAAAGGAGATTTTTTAAATCTTCGGAGCAGGACTTATTCTCCAAAATTTTGTCTACAAGTTCGTATGCATATTGTGTAAATTTGTCAACGGTCAGCCTCATACCAAAAGCCAGTTCAGCAGCATCTTCAAAGAGCGAGTTGTTCCATGCCGGTCCTCGTCCATCCGAACGCTTGCAATATGGTGTCGTAGGAAGATTTCCCCCGTAGATTGAGGAACATCCTGTAGCATTTGCTATAATTGCTCGATCACCAAAAAGTTGAGTAAGTAGTTTTACATACGCTGTCTCTCCACATCCCGCGCATGCTCCTGAATATTCAAAAAGAGGTTTTATAAACTGACTTCCTTTAATAGTATTTCTATTATAAAGATCAGGCGCTGTATCAGGCAGGTTAAGAAAGAACTCATAATTTTTCGCTTCTTTTTCTCTTATCGGATGTTGTGGCGACATTTTAATTGCTTCTTTATTTTTCATCGGACACTCCTCAATACAAGTACCGCACCCAGTGCAATCCTCCGGAGCGATCTGAAGAGTATATTGATACTCCTCCATAGCTTTTGAAGGCTTTGGCGCGATGTGCTTAAATGTCTCCGGAGCATCTTTGAGAAGTTCTTTTTTATATATCTTTGGTCGGATCGCAGCGTGCGGACAAACCAATGAACATCTTCCGCACTGAATACATGCTTCCGGATTCCACACAGGTATATTAACGGCAACATTGCGTTTTTCATATTGAGTTGTTCCGGTAGGCCATGTTCCGTCTGACGGCATTTGAGATACCTTTATGCTTGCACCTTCTTGTTTTATTATTTTTGCGGTAACCTCCCTG
>DAOVHI010000077.1 GCA_030671985.1 bacterium | reverse complement strand
GCGATTGAACCAAGCATATCTCCTGCTTTCACTTTATAAATTGCGCTGTCTTTTGTAGGAACGGGAGAGAATATAAGCTTTACGTTTATATCTCCAATCTCCTTGAGCGCTGCGATTTTTAATTCGTTATCGTCTGATTCCAGAATAACTTTCTCAAATAAAGCGAGAGCATCCTTGAACTTATCTTGAAGTTTATAAACACAGGCTTTAGCATATATAGCATTGTAAAAGATATTGCTATTTGAATATTCATTTAATATCTTATCATACAGGTCATTTGCTTTTTTAAGATTACCTTTTGTCTGTGCTAATTCACCCAACTCAAGTAATGCTTCATCAATATATTCTGAATCTTTGAACTGGTCCATAATTCTATTCAGAAGAGCTTCTGTCTCTGCTGAATCTCCTGTTTCTTTGCTGCATATTGCAAGCCGATAAACAAGTTCCGGCTGTTTTTGGTTTTTATTTAATAAATCAGCATATATAGTCTTTGCTTTCTCAAACTTACCTTCATTATAAAACACGTCGGCTTTTTTATGCTGATCGGAAATGTTTTTTTGAAGAAATTGAGAATATGCCTGCCATCCAACATAGACAGCAATTATTAGTATCATAGTAACTAATATGAATTTTGTGTTTTTTTTCTTCATTCCCATTCCCCTTTTTTGATTTTACTTCTCCTAAAGTCCAAGATCATTTCCGACACTGTTTGATATCTTTTGTTCGGATTTTTTTCTATTGTCTTCATTACGCAATTTTCAGTATTTTTCGATATGCTGGAATCGTAATAAGAGATGGATCTTGGCCGTGTATGTATATTGATGTGAGCTCTCATGATCGCGTTTTTATCATTGCCTTGATAAGGAACTCTGCCGGTCAGCATTTCATATATAAGTATTCCAAAAGAATATATGTCTGTTCTAGTGTCTATGTGTTCTTTTTTTATTTGTTCAGGAGACATGTATGTAGGCGTACCGTCAATAAAGTGGTTGTGTGTAAATATCCTTAATCTGTCATAATGCGCCAGTCCAAAATCTATAATTTTCACTTCATTATTTTTGAGAATCAGAATATTTTCAGGTTTTATGTCTTTGTGAATTATGTTGTTTTCATGAAGATAGTCGAGCCCTCTTCCTATTTGCAAAATAATATCGTATTTTTCCTGAAAGCCTTTAATTTTTTTATGAAGCAGGAGCTTTTTTAAATCTTTTCCATTGATGTATTCCATCACTGTATAGAGCGTTCCCTCTTCTTTTCCAAAATCTATCACTTGAATTATGTTCGGGTGATTTAGCTTTTCTAACATCTTGGCTTCTTGAACGAATCCGTTTATTGTTCTGTGATTCATTTTTCCTGGATGAAGAATCTTAATGGCTACTACTTCTTTTGTTGCAGGATCGATAGCTTTGTATATTTGAGACATCCCACCGAATTTAACGATATCCTGAACTATATATTTGCCAAACTTTTTCTCTGTCATAACTAATCCTAAACTAATTTAAAAATTTAAAGCTACCAATTCGAACTATTCCAGTATTTTTCCAGATTGCTTAACTCAATATCCGCATTTAGATCATTTCTAAGATTATAACTGAAATTGATGTTCTTTTGAATACAAATTCTGTCCAGTAGTTCCAATATGAATTTTATATCGTTCTGAAGCATATTTTGTCCGTGAGAAGTGATGTCAGAAGATATTAGGTTAAACGAGAGCTTTATTCTGTCCCGATCTACAATATTGAACTTTATTTTAAGGCTTTTTATTTTATTCAGATCTTGAGACGTTACCAGAGAGAATCCAAGGCTGCCGGAGTATTTATTTAATAGGCGAGATAATAGATTGTTTTTGTTTTCCAGCGTAATATATCCATCGGTTTTATCATTTAGTGGAGCTTGATTGTTTAGATTGTTAAAGTTTCTTTTTGCATATTCAACAACGTCCGGCGCAGTTCCAACAATTACATTATCTCCAACAAAAGCATAGGCTGACAATTCTCCTGCTTTCCTGGTTTTTGTCGTGTCCGATCCCTTAATATGTTTATCTAACAGACCAGCTAATATTGATTTTCGCAGTGTTTTACCGCTTTCTTTGTTCCCAAGTTTAAGAGATACCGCTAAGCCTCCTATCTGCATAGAAATATCGGAGTTTTCAGTTGCTATATGTCCTACGATAAAATATGCGGTTTCTCCTGCATCTAAAATGCATATATTACCCCAGATTTTGTCAAAAATCGGAAGAGAAATGTTTGAAATCTGCAGGTCAGTATTCTGAACGATCTTACTTTGCACAAAGGATTGTATTAACGCGTCTGCAACTGATTTCAAACCTTCATCATTATAATTAATCCGCAAAAAAAATTTCAGACAATTGTCAGGTTTCGTCAATAGATAGTTTTCGCTGCCTTCAGATGCATCAGATATGCCTGAACGATATCCTGTTAAGATAATAATGACGAGAATTATCTTTATGATACGTTTCGAAAAGTTCACTATTTGCCTATCCCTATCAGGTATTTATCTTATCCTAAATCCAATGAAATATACCATAACAGGTTTTAATCGTCAATCCATGCAAGGATTTTTTTAGTTGAATAAATGGCTGATCGGGGATAGACTGAATGATCGTAAGCGAAAAAATAATTGAGGAGAATAGGCATGGAGATCAAAGTAGATGATACTGGTTTTAAGCAGGAAGTACTGGAATCAAGTATTCCTGTGCTGGTGGATTTCTGGGCGGAGTGGTGCGGACCGTGTCGGATGATTGCTCCGGTAATTGAAGAAATAGCTGGAGAATATGAAGGGAAATTAAAAGTGTGTAAACTGAATGTTGATGAAGCGTCTCAGACAGCTTCGCAATATGAGATTATGAGCATCCCGACGCTGGCTATTTTCAAGAATGGAGAACTGGTTGATAAAGTTATAGGCGCTGTATCAAAGTCTGCAATTGAAGAAAAAATAAAACCTCATATTTAATAAGGAATATATAGTATGCCAAGGCAAAGAAATACCGATCCAATGTGGTGGCATGGAAGATTCAGAGGCTGTGGTTATAGGATAACTGCACCGAGAGAAGCCATACTTGATGTGCTCTCTAAATCCGATAAACATTTGAGCGCAGAAGATATATATGTAAAAATTCACGCGCGTTATCCTGCCATAGGGTTAACAACAATTTACCGAACTTTGGATCTTTTGACTAATATTGGTTTAATATTTAAATTTGATTTTGGAGACGGCAGGGCAAGATATGAGCTGGTTAAAGGACCTAAAGGAAAAACGCATCACCATCATTTAATATGTACAAATTGCAATAGAGTTATTGATTATACGGACTTTATAGATGATGAGATAGAACTTATTGAGCAGACCGAGAAAAAGCTTTTAAGAAAATATAATTTCAAAACAACAAGTCATCTTACTCAGTTTTATGGGTTATGCGAGAAATGTCAATAGCAGAAAACTATCGAAGAATTAGAGAAGAGATTCCAGACAACGTGACTATAGTTCTAGCAGGCAAGACAAGGTCTCTGGAAGAGGTTGAAGAAGTCATAGAGGCTGGTGCTACAGACATAGGCGAAAATTATGTGCAGGAAGCCGAGGCAATGTATGATTCTTTGGGTAAAAAAGCAAAAAAGGTTAGATGGCACATGATAGGACATTTGCAGACAAATAAGATTAATAAGGCGCTTAGAATTTTTGATGTTATGCAAACAGTTGACTCTTTAGAAAAAGCATCATCTATTGATAAAAGAGTGGGGAGAATGGAAAAACAGGTTTCCGTATATCTAGAAATAAATATTGGCAGAGAAACGACAAAAGCCGGTGTGAATCCGGAATATGAAGCTATCGAAAATTTAGTTAGAGAAATTTCCAAATTTAAACATTTGAGTTTAGAAGGACTAATGACAATGGGGCCTCAGTCTGGGGATCCTGAAGATTCGAGACCTTATTTTAGAAAAGCGAAAGGCGTTTTTGAAAGGATGAAAGCGCTTAATCTCTCAAAAGTTAAGATGGAGACATTGTCTATGGGAATGTCAAATTCTTACAGGGTTGCGATAGAAGAGGGGAGCAATATGGTTAGATTAGGCACTGTTGTCTTTGGAGAGAGAAATTGAGAAAACACTTGACAGAATATTTCCGGCCGTATATATTGGAAATGGAAATCATTTTCAATAAGGAAGGAGGTGTTTAAGATGCCAAGAGGAGACGGAACAGGTCCGGGAGGAATGGGTCCAATGACAGGCAGAGCAGCAGGTTACTGCGCCGGTTACTCAGTACCGGGTTATATGAATCCAATCGCAGGAAGAGGTCGTTTTGGTTATGGCCTTGGCTTTGGTAGAGGCCGTGGCTTCGGTAGAGGTTTTGGATTTCGTGGAGCTGCTTACGATGGTTATCCCTATGCTCCGGAGATTACTTCTCAACAGGAAACAGATATGCTGAAAGAGCAGTCTAAAGCAATAACTGAAGAGCTGGAGGCAATCAACAAGCGGATCAGCGAATTAAAATCAGCATCCAAGAAGAGCAAGTAGCTGATTGAGGAATGTAAGTGGGGATAGATATATTATCAGTGTCTATCCCTACTTGTTTAAAACAGGAAGTAAATAAAAAATGAGAACCTATTTAGATTGTATACCCTGCTTTTTTAGGCAAGCTCTTGATATGACAAGGATCACAGGTGTGGACGAAACTACACAAAAGAAAGTATTAAATGAGGTTTCTAAACTAATTCCCGACTTTCCTTTGGATGCAAGTCCGCCAAAAATGGGGAGAGAAATATATCGGATTGTAAAGAGAATAACAGGCATAGATGACCCTTTTAAAAAGATTAAACAAAAAAGCAATAAACTGGTTTTGGATATTTATCCAAGATTAAAAGAAAAAATAAGAAGTTCGGATGATAAACTTTTAACAGCGATAGAATTGGTCATTGCCGGTAACGTAATAGACTATGGAGTTAAAAATTCGCTAGATGTTAACAGAGAGATAAAAAAGATACTTGTTGGAGATCTTACGGAATATGGTAAAAGTTCTAGTTTTGATTATCAGAAATTCAGAGATGCATTGAATAATACAAAATCTGTTCTCTATCTTGGTGATAACACAGGAGAGATTGTTTTTGATAAACTTTTGATTGAAGAATTAATCAATATCTTTCCAGATACAAAGATTACCTATGTTGTAAGAGATAAGCCGGTTATTAATGATGCTTTGATGGAGGATGCTATAAGCTGTGGTTTGGATAAAATAGTAGATGTCATATCAAGCGGTTGTGATGCTCCCGGTACTATTTTGGATCTTTGTTCAGAGGAATTTCTTGAACTTTATAAGAATGCAGAACTGGTCATTAGCAAAGGGCAGGGAAATTTTGAAACGTTGGCAGACGAAAGCGGACCAATATTTTTTTTATTCAAAGTAAAATGTCCGGTAATTGCAAGCCATACCGGTTTTAATATGGGTGATATAATTCTTAGAAAGGTATAATTATGAGAGAAAAAACAGCTCAGGAAATACAGCAGGAGAAGAGATTAAATGACAATATGAACAGGATAAAGCATAAGTTAATTGTTATTAGCGGGAAAGGTGGAGTTGGAAAAACCACGGTAGCAGTTAACCTTGCTTACGGATTAGCAATGAATGGACATAAGGTTGGAATATTAGATGTGGATATTCATGGTCCGAATATCGCTAAGATGCTGGGTGTTGAGGATGCAAAACTGGTTGGCTCTCCATCTGGTAAAATAGAGCCAATAGAAATTTTACCCAATCTTAAAGCAGTAAGTATAGCATTTATGATTGACAGTCCTGATAAGCCTATTATTTGGCGGGGGCCGCTTAAAATGATCACGATTAAACAATTCCTGAGCGATGTAAACTGGGGTGAATTAGATTATCTTATAATAGATTCTCCGCCTGGAACAGGAGATGAACCCTTAAGTGTTTGCCAACTTATACCGGATATAAGCGGTGCTGTAATTGTTACTACACCACAGGATGTAGCAATTTTGGATTCCCGTAAAACTGTTTTATTTGCACAGACATTAAAGATGAAGGTTATTGGAATAATTGAGAATATGAGCGGTTTTGTTTGTCCATATTGCAAGAAAAATATAGATCTGTTTAAATCGGGTGGAGGAGAGAAGTCTGCAAAAGAGTTAAGAGTACCATTTCTGGGAAGAATTCCTATAGAGCCGAGAATAGTAGCATCCGGAGATTCAGGCAAGCCGTTTATTAATTCCACAAAAAATACAGAAATTAATAGGGTTATGGAAAGAATAATAAAGAAGATTGTTGATTTTCTAACAGGAACACATTCTTCTGGATGAATTAGAAATGGCAGATTTTAAACAAATTGACGAGGCACGAAGATTGCTGGGATTGGAAGAATGTGCAACTTTGAAAGAGATAAGGAATGCGTATAGGAAACTCGCTTTTACACACCATCCTGACAAATGTAAGGATGAAGAGAAGAAAGTGTGCGAGGAGATGTTTAAAAAGATAGCTCATGCCAATGATATTCTGATGAGCTATTGCGCGGGGTACGAATATTCTTTTAAAGAAGCGGATGTAGGAAGAGAGACAGAGGATAAGGCATTTTATGAGCACTTGAAGAGATTTTACGATGGATGGTTTGGGGAAACAACCACAGGAGAGAATTAATATGTTAAAACAAATTTCTAAGGAATTAAAAAGGCATGCTCCGTTTACTATGTTTGGAGCAGTGACGGGCATTATCGTCATGGCTTTGATAGTTTTTTTCAAGGTTCCTAAGGGTGCCTCTAATGCCCTTTTTTATACTTTGCATCCTCTACATGTTGTCTTTAGCGCGCTTGCAACAACAGCTATGTACAAATTATATGGAAAAGGTAAGCTCTGGGTGGCGATTCCCATCGGCTACACAGGCTCCATTGGAATAGCTACATT
>DAOVHI010000081.1 GCA_030671985.1 bacterium | reverse complement strand
TTAGAATTTTCTGGATCATCACGATTGGTCTTTTGGGATGGGTACGTTGATGAGGAATTGGCTGCAGCAGCTTTGTCTTTATTCTAAGTCACTAGAGCTAAAGCATTAGAACACAAGGTCCCAATAGAACGTTCTATTTTAGACTGTCGTGATTGTTTGTCCTCACTGGTGCTTAGAGTTTTCAATAGAATGGCGGATATCGATCAGCTTTTACTGGGAAAAGGATATCCAAAATCAATTCCCAAAGAAAATGTCAAAAAAAGAGTTTTGAATCTTAATAAAGTGATTGATAAATTTGTCGAAGTTCACATTTCTTTGGCTAAAGCAGCAAAAAGCAATAAAATGAGCAAGACGTCATGGTTCGATTTTCTTGAGTTGAAGCCAAATTTATTTGGGTTAGGTGCGAATTTTAATGCAGTATTATCTAGGTTTTTTAAAAACAAAAAAGAATAGATAACAACTCACTCCATCAAACCTAATCCGCCGCCTATCGGTGAGTATCCCTGCAGATGGTGTCGATGTTATAGGTAAATAATAAAATGACAAAATTATTAACACGTAAAAATACCAGATTAGAAAATTATAATTATTCTGATAACGGGTGGTATTTTGTAACCATTTGCGCGGAAAACCGCGAACAGGTTTTTGGGACCATTGAAAATAATGATGTGATATTAAATGATATTGGAAACATGATTGATCAATGGTGGCAGAAAATGTTCAAAAAATACGATGATATATCAATTGATAAATATGTCATTATGCCCAATCATATACACGGAATAATAAACCTCGTAGGGGCGATTCCATGTAATCGCCCGATTAAAAACAATAAAAACCATACAACAAAGGGCGAAAACACGGTTTCGCCCCTACAACGAAAAACATCAAATCGATATAACGGATTATTTCTGCGGCTTCAATTGCGGAAATAGGATTACGTCTCTGATTGATGAGGAATTGGTGAAGAGCATAACAAGCCTGTCGATGCCTATGCCCAATCCTGCTGTTGGCGGCATTCCGTATTCAAGAGCAGTAATAAAATCTTCATCCATAAGATGCGCTTCGTCATCTCCCATCTTTCTGTCTTTTATCTGATCTAAAAAGCGATCCTTTTGCTCCATTGGATCATTCAACTCAGAATATGCACTTCCGAGTTCTATTGCGCATATGTATGGCTGAAATCTTTCTGTAAGATTCTTATTATCTCTTTTCTTCTTTGCAAGAGGACACATTCTTTCAGGATAGTCAATTATAAAGGTCGGATCAATAAGATTTGGGATTACAACCTTCTTGAATATAGCATCCACAATCTCTCTAAAGGAATTCATTTTCCTTATTTCAGGAACAAGTTCTTTTGCGCTATTCTTAAGTTCTTTATCTGAAATCGATTCAAGGTCTATCTTGGCATATTTCTTTATTGCCTCAACAAAACTCAGTCTCTTCCATTCTTTTAAATTGATGGTATGTCCCTGATATTCAAAACTTGTTTTACCAAGACATTCTTCTGCTATAACGCAGAACATCTCTTCAGTTAATTGCATAAGATCTTCATAAGTTATAAAAGCCTGATACAATTCAAGCATGGTAAATTCAGGATTGTGACGAGTTGATATACCTTCATTCCTAAAGTTTCTGTTTATTTCATAAATCTTCTCAAATCCGCCGACAATCAGCCTTTTCAGGAACAGCTCGGGAGCTATTCTCAGGTACAAATCCATATCAAGTGTATTGTGATGAGTAACAAAAGGTTTTGCCATCGCTCCGCCCGGTATCTGCTGCATCATCGGTGTTTCTACTTCAAGGAAATCCTTTTCCTCTAAAAATCGCCTCATTGAACTTATTATGCGGCTGCGAAGCTTGAATAATGGCTTGATATCCTTGTTTGCTATTAGATCAACATATCTTCTGCGGTATTTTAGTTCTACATCCTTGAGACCTGACCACTTTTCAGGTAAAGTTTGCAAAGACTTTGAGAATACGGATAACTCTGAAACAAGTATAGTATTCTCCCCTGTCCTGGTTTTAAATATCTTCCCCTTAACTCCTATGAAATCGCCTATATCCACCAGCTTAAATAAACCGTATGCTTTTTCTCCAACAGTATTTGACTTAACATATATTTGCACATCACCGGAGTCATCTCTTATATGAGCAAAACAGCTTTTACCATGCTCCCTTACGGTTATCACCCTTCCTATTACAGCCACTTCCAAATCCTCCAGCACTTCGCCAATAGATATTTTTTGAGCACATTCTTGCACTGTTGCCGCGGAATGAGTCCGCCTAAAATGCAGGGCATATGGATCTATTCCCTGCTCTCTTATCTTTTTTAATTTCCCTTTTCTTATTTTAACCAGTTCATGCTCGTCAGTCATTTTATTCTCCGATATTTGTTAACCCAAACAGTCTTTTAGCGTTCTCTGTAGTATGGCAGGCTACTTCTTCTGCGTCAAGCCCTTTAACTTTCGCAAGTTCCAAAGCTGTATATTTTAAAAAGCTTGGCTGATTTCGCTTGCCTCTTACGGCTTGTGGAGCAAGATACGGACAATCGGTTTCTATGAGAATCCTGTCATTTGGTATTTCCTTTGCAGCCCGCCTCAGTTCAGGCGCGTTTGGATAAGTGAGATTTCCCGCAAATGAAATATAAAAACCGCGGCTTAAACAAGTTTGCGCAAATTCCAAGGTTCCTGAAAAACAATGTATTATTCCCCTGCTTATAGAGTAATCTTTGATAATATCTAAAATATCTTTGTGCGCCTCTCGATTGTGGATAATTATTGGCAGATCAAATTCTAAAGCCAGTTCAATATGCTTACGAAAAAGCTCCTTCTGCCGTTCTTTGCCCGAAGTGTCTCTGTAATAATCCAAACCTGTTTCCCCTACTGCTGCGATATCAGGATACCTTTCAAAACATTCTTTTATATATATTAGATCATCTTGTTTGATTTCATCAGCATAGTTCGGATGCAGACCAATTGCCGTTAATATATTCTTCTTCCCGTAAACCGTCTTCAATCCGCTTTTAATGCTCTCAATATCACAGCAAACATTCATCATATATTCCACATCATTCCTGTTTGCCTCAGATATGACCGAATCAATCCCCTCTTTAAAAGCAGGATCCGTTAAATGCGCATGGATGTCAAAAAGTTTCATTTTCTAAAATCAAACCAGAAATCAACCAACCCCAATATAATAATGAGTATAAGAAAAATAGGAGAAGTAAAAATCAGTACATAAATAGATGCTTTAACAAAAGGAAACACCTTCCGTTTGTCAAAAAAGAAATTCACAATTGCCAATCCTCCCACTAAGTAAACAGCTGAAATAATGATCAGCAAATTCAGCCCTATTAGATAGCCTGATTGGAAGTTGGCGTATTTGGACAGAAATGTAATTGCGGCACATGCAATAAACACCCATATGCACTCATCTCTCAGCCTCCATGTTTTGAAGGGAGATAATTTAAGATGTTTTAACCCGAGTATCTTTTTTGAGAAGAAAAGGTTAATACTGACCATTAAAGCATTAATAATGAAAATAATAGCCGGAAAACTGGTTTTAATTATATTTAGTCCAGTATTAAATGATTCTTTGAGTAATTTGACCTTTTCTTCACTGATGTCAGACTCTTCATAAATTTTCAGGCCTTTATCCATCTGAATCTGTAAATTCATGTAAACCCCGTCAAGAAAACTTTTATCATGCAATGAAATTACAAAAATAGCCAAAAGACTTACAAGACTCAAAATAATTGTCGATAAAACACCTGTCTTTATAAAAGAAAACTTGTTTCGGATTATGATACCTGTAACTAATCCTAAAAGTCCCAGATGTATAGATAAAACGGCAGAGGAATGATTCTGAAAAACCAAGTAAACACCTGATACCATAACGAAAAAACATAGAAATCCTTTACGGACACCAAGCAAATACACACAGACAATAATAGGTAAAGGAACTAAAACTTGGAAGAATAACTGCCCAAAAGCAAAAAAAATCCCTGAAATAGAAAAACACAGTGATACCAAGGAAAGCAGGATTAGCTTTTTACCTGTTTGCAACTGACACTTCTCGATTTATTGCGCGGCAAAAGGCAGCAACGCACATATTCTTGCTCGTTTTATTGCAACGGCAAGTTTTTTCTGGTGACCGGCGCAATTCCCTGAGACCTTAGTTGAAAGTATTTTCCCTCTCTCTGTAATAAAACCAGACAGCGTTTTTATATCCCTATAATCAACTTCATCCATCTTTTCAACACAAAGCCTGCAATATTTCTTTCTTATGACCTTTTTTTTGCGGCCTTTTACTTTTTTACCTCTTTGAAACATAAAGACAACCTCCTCTTTTTATTGTATCAGAACGGGACTTCATCTTCTATAGATTTTTCCGGTTTTTTTTCTGACGAATTTGTTTGAGCCGTTGTTTCTCCCTTGTCTTCAATCTGTATCTCAGGAATAGGTGAATCTTTTTCTCCGCCGCCGGATGGAGAAGCAGTACTGCTGTTTCCCTGAGCACCGCCAAGAAACTGAACTCTCTCTGCAACCACTTCCATAGCACTTCGCTTTTGCCCGTCTTTATCTTCCCATGAACGGCTTTGCAAGCGCCCTTCTATAAAAACAGGTCTGCCTTTGCTAAGATATTTCGCACATGCTTCCGCTTGATTAGCCCATACAACAACCCTTACAAAACATGTATCTTCTGTTTTTGTTCCCTCTTTATTTTTAAAAAAACGATTAATTGCTATACTAAAATCTGCAACTGCTGTACCACTTGGGATATATTTGAGTTCCGGATCCCTCGTTAAATTACCTATCAAAAAAACCTTATTCAAATTTGCCATATTTATTCTCCTTTCCTGCTTATTTCTTTTTCAAAATAAAAACTCTGAATATATCCTCTTTTAATTTTAATTTCTTATTAAACACGACAATTCCCTCAGAAGATATTTCGAATTTTATATTTATATACACTCCCTCACTGCGTTTTTTTATCTTATAAGCAAGTTTCTTCTTCCCAATTCGATCAACATTTGTAACTTTACCTTTTGCGGATTTAATGCATTTCTCGATATCTTCTATAACCCTATCCCTGTCCTCTTCCGCCAAATCAGCGTTTATAATAAACAAACCTTCATACTTATTCTTCTTATCCACTAACCCACCTCCAATTTTTTAAAATTTCTTAAATAATGGCGCTAAAACAAGGGAAATAACACTCATAAGCTTAATTAAAATATTAATAGAAGGACCGACTGTATCCTTGAGAGGATCGCCCACCGTGTCTCCGATAACAGATGCTTTATGAGCATCGCTGCCCTTTCCGCCAAAATTACCATCCTCAATATATTTTTTGGCATTATCCATAGCTCCTCCGCTATTTGCCATCTGTATCCCAAGCATAAGACCGGATATCAATGCTCCAACAAGAAGTCCTGCAAGAGCTTTAGGTCCTAATAATAATCCAATTGCAACAGGTGCTACGACAGCCATAGCGCCAGGAAGCAGCATGCCCTGAATAGCGCCTTTTGTTGCAATATCAACGCACGTTGCTGAATCAGGCATTACCTTTCCTTCCATTAAACCTTTAATCTCCCTGAATTGTCTTCTCACTTCGTCTATCAATTCATACGCGGCTTTACTGACAGCCTTAAAAAGCATTGAAGAAAACAGGAATGGCAGCATGCCTCCAATCAATAAACCCGACATAACTTTTGGATCCGTAATATCCGCGCCCTTTATACCAACTATCATAATATAGGCAGATACCAATCCTATAGTCGCAAATGCAGCCGAACCTATTGCAAACCCCTTACCAATTGCTGCCGTTGTATTGCCGACAGCATCAAGATTGTCCGTTATTTTTCTTACTGACGGATCTAGTTTTGCCATCTCCGCTATACCGCCGGCATTGTCAGCAATAGGTCCGTATGAATCCACCGAGACAATCATGCCTGTTGTAGCAAGCATACCTACAGCAGCCATAGCAACTCCATATCCTCCCGCAAAATGATAAGCAATCATAATAGCAGCAGCAAGTACCAACACAGGCATGCACGTACTTTGCATACCTACCGCCAGTCCTCCTGTAATAGTGATTGCAGGACCTCTCTTGGAACTTTCAGCAAGTTCTTTAACCGGTTTATATTTTGTGGAGGTAAAAAACTCACTCGTAAAACCAATCGCCATACCGGATATAATTCCTGCAAGCGTAGCGTAAAAAGGACCTAATTTAGAATAGCTCTCAAACGCTACACCAAATCTGCTTACAATGAAATATGTACCTATGATCGACAAAATAGCGCTTATATAAGTCCCGCCCATTAATGCCCCCTGAGGGTTCTTTTTCCCAAATATCTTTACGTAAATTACCCCAACGATAGAAGCTATAATCCCAGCGCCTGCTATATAAATCGGCATAAACTTTAACTTATCGGCTACGCTTTGTCCCATTACAACAACAAATGTTGAAGCGATAGCTATACTTGCAATAATAGATTCAACATATGACTCTAAGAGATCTGCGCCC